>CAZFAP010000003.1:0-78989 GCA_964516325.1 uncultured Verrucomicrobiota bacterium | reverse complement strand
TCCGCCGCCGACAGTTGTGTTGGCCCTGTCCTCGAAGGGATAAGAAAGCTCCGAAAAGACCTCGGCCACCAGGGAGTCAAAGCCTTTGTCCTCCCGCTCGAAGAAATAACTTGACCGGCTTGGTGCAGACTTTCGCAAATCCAGTCATGTATCCTACACGACGGTCCGCATCTCGACGACTCGGCCTGAACGATGCCCCGACTTGCCGGGCTTCAGCCGGCATCCTCCTTTAGCCACCGTCTTCAGGCGGTGGTTTCGGGGGTGATAAGCCTTCTTGGTTGGAGCCGGCTTTAGCCGGGCTTCTCGACCATCCGCCTTCATCCGTGAATACGTGACCCAATTTATGACACACGGCACTTAGTTTATCGCGGGCGTGGACTTCTCGTTCGACTATGCCCTTGATCTCGGCCTCCGCCTTGGTTGAGGGATAGCACGGCGAGGTTTTCAGACGGGTCATCCCGCGCACGCGGATGAACTCCCGGAAGTCTTTCGGCACAAACTGCGGGCTGCTGTCTGAGATGATCGGAGGCCGCGCCTGGGTGAACTTCTCTTTGGCCCGTTGAGCGATGGTCTCCACGTCACGTTCCGGCATCCCCTCTCGGACCTCCCCCTGGCCGAAGCCCAACGGGCAGGCAGCGCACCTTGTCCACCAAAAGCCTGCGGAGAATGTTGACCTTTTTGCTCCGATGAAAACTTCCTCCGCTTCTGTGCCGTGACATTTCCTGCTTCCTCGCTCTATGCTAACAGCCCTTCGGGAAATGTCGAATTCCGTCTGAAGCAGAACAACCAGAGCAGCGACTTGCCGATACGTGCACCTCGTGCGAGTAGCCCACGGTCGCGGTGGGACGTGCAACCTGCAACTGTGCGGTGTTCGCCGTTCTTTGTGTGTATCAATTTCCCCCTATACATCGCAGGACCTCGTTTGCCAACCTTTCCTTCCATCTAGTTTCGTCAATTTCCCCCCTTGCAAGGGTGTCTCTCATGTCCGAGATCTCTTGGATATCAATCCGCGTAAGCAGAAGATAATAATCGTACAGCAGTTCCCGGGGTAGCCTGAGTATTTTCTGCAATATCTTGTCCCTCGGTTCTGAGAGATGAATCGCGTTTCCCTGAAACGAACTCATCTTCGCGCTTCCGTCAACACCTCGCAAGGCATCGAGCAAAAGAACGAAAGGGACTTTGAAACCTTCCTGTTTCATGATATCTTTGCCCAGTACGCAGTTCCACACTTGGTCCACGCCTCCCACTTCCACGTCGGGTTGCACGTGGACCGTGTCGAAAGCCTGAAACAAAGGATAAATAAACTCAGCCGCAGACAACAGGTACGCGAACTTCAGCCTATTCTGAAAGTCCGGCCTGTCTAGCAAACTACGCACGTCCGTGTTCCGGAGCCACCTCAGAAATTGGCGCAGGTCAAAGCTGGCTACAAGGTTGTGGTTCAATACGAATTCCACTCTGCCTTCTCCGAGCACAGTCCGGATTTGCTTCTGCATAGCCTCGGCATTTCTTTCTAAGTCGCCGCTATCCAGCGGAGGTCTCTGCGTCAGATTGCCCGAAGGATCAGCAATGACTCCTGTGAACGTGCCCATAACGACGGTGACTCGATGTCCTAACTCTATGAAGTCTCGAAGCTTGAGAACATTCGCTAAATGCCCCAGATGGAGCGAACTGTGGATCGGGTCTATTCCCCATTTGACCTTGAGAGGGCTTTTCGTTTTCAGCAGATCAGCGAAAGCCCGTCGGCCCGCGTTGAGGTGCCTCCCCGAATACACATGTGCCCCCCTAAGCAGGTGGTTGTACTCAGGCGCGACCCCGGATGGGGGACTAAACTGCACTTCCAGCGTGTTTCTGAAGATATAGAAGGTCGTTTCTTTTGGCTTATTCCCCTCTAATCGACTTTTGACAATTGGAACGCCATATGCGGAGGCGGCCTTTTCAGAGCAGATTGCAGCAATACTGGGGTTCTCGCGCGCCAGTTGGGCGGCTCTTGCAGTGCTAAGGTCTGGAGTAACATGGACCAAACGATCGACGCTCTGTGGCAAAAGCGAGTCAACCACGTCTTTCACCTGCTCGTACGCTACGGTCATGGTAGCCAGCATCTTGATGTCCTTTAGGGCAGAATGTGAGCAAAGACAGAAACTCAACGGCACCCTAAGCTCTCCGAGTTTCTCGTAGCTGCAGAATGGCAGGAATCTGAATACGTCCCCACGTTCGCTATTCGAGATCGGTATGACTGCAAAGGCATCAGGGTCGGCCCTGAGGACACCTTCAATCGCCTGATTGTCACCCTTCGCCACTAACTCAAAATCACTGGGAGTCAGGTCCCGCACACCCTCACGCTCGAGGATGTCCTTCAGTATGGGAATCGCCTTTTCGGCCGCCTCATGCGAGAAAGTGAACTCGGGCCCGAGAAACGCAATCCGGTAGCGTCGGTTATCCGCCATGGTTGACATGCCTTCAACGCGAAGAACTATTGCTCAGTTCCATGCTCAACCCGCAACCGGGCTGGCTTGGGAAAATCGTCAAAACTGAGATCAGAGGCTCCGAGCAAGCAGCCCACAGCCTTTGGAGTGTTGCTGCGTTTCACGACCGTACCGAAATCGCTACAAAACAGGTGCGCAGCTTCTGGCGACCCAAAGGCGATCACAAGCGCCAGCCCCAACATGCGGCTCCAAAATGGCCTTTTGAAAACCCTTCCTACCCCCGTTTGAATCAGTTCACCTTGTGTGTCTGAAAAAATCGCTGGCAGGGCTTCGTTCATCAAGTTCAAGACAAGCCACCTTATCTCGCCTTCCTTTTCTCCAATCGTCGAAGCAATATCTCGAAGGCGAAATCCACACAAAACCGTTTCTACTGGGATGCCTAAGCGATAGTTCATCGCGGATATCTTGACCTCATCGGCAGCCTTCTTCACAGTGCTAACCAGTTTTTCAATTTCAAATCCCTTCCCCTTTTGCAGAAAGTCAAAGACTTGGAAATCTTTTAGCGCCTCAACTGCTGCGTCAACAGTCCCCCACGCAGTGAGAACAATAGACTTGGTGCCCTCCTCCAACGTCTTCAGCAATTGCATAGTCCTCCTCCCCTCGAACACCGTGTGATCTTCGGAAAATGAAAGATCCACAATCACTATATGGAAGAATTCGCGATGTAGGATGTGGACGGTCTCATCGATAGACGCCGCAGTGCGAACAGTGTAGCCTTTCCTCCGAAGGGTTTCAGCAAGTATGTGCTCCCTCCAGGGTTCCTCGTCTTCGCTGACCAAAACCTTTAGACTCATTCTGGCTCCTCCTTTCCTTCCTCCTGATGCGGACAGGGAATCATGACACGGACAAGCCCCCCGCCTTCAGGCCTATTCTGCAGAGCTACTTCCCCGCCGAGAGAGTGGACAAACTTCTGTACCCACGAGAGGCCGTAGCCAGTGCCTGGTGAGTCTGTTTGCCCCCGCTTCCCAAGAACAAAGAACTCGTCCAGGCCGTTCTGAGGAAAACCACGCCCTGAATCTGCCACCTCAAGCACAAGTACTCCCCAGCGTAAGGACAAATTCAGGGAGATTTCGCCTAAATCCTTCATGCTTTTCCGCGAATTCTGGATAAGTTCTCTACACATCTCTGCAATTTGGAGTCTTGGAGCACGCATTCTGATCGGACGCTCAGAAGCGTGAAGAACGAGCCGCACACTGTCCGGCAAGCTCATGGCCGCGATGGAGTCTCGTATGACCGAGCATACGTCTATCAGCTCGTCGGTGCACTCAGACTTCCTCCGATACTCGTCGATAACATTGAGGGCGTTCGTCGTACATTGCTTAATCTGCGACGCAACCGTTCGGACAGCAGTGTCTAAAGCCTCCGTTTCAATGCGCTTAGCCAGCGCATTTGCGGCGCCTATGCAGTTGTTCAGCCGATGGCTAAGGTTCTGTGACAGATTCCAATACCCGGACAGCGCTGAGGCCCCAGACAATTTCTTCTGCAGTTCAGTGAGATGCAGCAGAAGGCTCACTTGCTGCGAGAACATGGCCAGCATTTGCTCGTGTTCAAAGCTAAAGGCATTATAATCACAGCTCTCAATGTTTATTACGCCAAATGGCTCGTTCTTGAAAGACAAAGGCACAATGAGCTCTGAATTGATCTCAGGTGCCGATAGATGAAGGAACACGCCCCCGAACTCGTGGACATCCCAGAAATTTTGGGGGCTACGCGCCTGCACACATTTCCAAACCAAGCCGTTGCCTCGTGGTATCTTATAGCCGTTGCACTCGGGTTTTAGTCCCCTGTGCGCCCTAAGCTCAAGGTGTTCCCGGTCGGGCGACAGGGTTAGTAGGCCACCGGTATCCGCTTCGGTCAAAGCGAGACTGTGCTCAAGAACCCGGTCGAGAACGATGGTTTCGGACTCCATACGAAGGAGCGTGAGCTCCGTTATGTCCTGAACTGCAGCCAGTTGCTCCTCTAGGAAATATCGGTGGGAGTCAATAAGCGTGCAGTGAAAATTCGCCGAAATCGCACAACCGTATGCATCTATCGTTCGCTCTATATTGGGAGGAAAGGCATTCAAACGAGGACTCTCAAGGTTTATGAGCCCATCACAAATATCTCCGTGCAGGATGGGAACGACAAGTTCAGACATCACTTTCGTGTTGCTTAAGGCGTGGAATCGGGGGTCTTTCTCGACGTTTGGCACGCTTTGAACCTTCTTACTCACGGCAGCCGCAGCGCAGACGCTCTTCGTCGGGTCCGGTTCTATGAGCCGTCTCTTATACTCGACCCCTTCGCCGATGAAGACCTCAACTCTCAGTTCCCCTGTCCGGTCGTTTCTGAGAACGACTCCTCCTTCCTCTGCTCCTGAAATGCCAATCGCCTCCTTCAGCACGTTTCTAAAGAAGGCCGCGGGCGCGGATGGATCCAGCCTCCTCTGCCGAACATATTGAGGTATTAACACTGCGCACCTCCTGATGAATTGAAAAGACGTACGATCGCCCCAATGATATGTTTGCTGCCGGCACCTTGACAATTGAAAAATGTGAGAAGCGGTAGGATCCGGAATGATGAGGGCCGTCCCAACCCACTGTGATTAAAATAAGGCTCCAAGAGGTGCACCATCTTTGGCGTATTCTCTTGTCTCCGACCCAAGGATTGGGGGGGTGCCTGCCCAAAGCCTGCGGCCGGGGAGGAACTCCCCCGGACGGATCTCCGCCGCCACCCAGTCTCGCCTTTTGCGGGATTGCTCTTCAGTCCCGTCTGTTCGCGGGATTTCACCGGCTGAGGGAAGTATTGCCATTTCTTTCCTGGTTGTCAACCCAGATCTCGGTGGATCCCTTTGTTGCAGATGCGGCTGCGCCGCACGGGACGGACCGGCTGCGTGATTTTTGGCCTCATTCAATTGCCACCAGCGTCCACAAACGCAGCTCGGGGATGGTTATGCGCGCCGTGTCGCCATCGGTTTCGATGCGCGCGTCCTGTTCGTCGCCATCATAAGCCAGCAACTTCGCCTGCCCCCTGAGACCTTGCAGTATCCTTCTCGGGAAGCCGACCCGAACGTCTTTCGCCGGGCGCATCCGATCGGCCTCAGCATCGTAATCGCGGTTGAGGACATGGAGGACGACCGGTCCTGTCTCGCCCCTTCGGCGCGGTTAGTAACGCCTCAGTTATAGGCGGGGGATCCCCCGTGCTGCGGCGGCGTCGGTAGGAGAGATGAAACCGCAGATGAACGCAGATGGACGCAGACGAGAAACAAGGAAGGGCTGACTCGCCCCGGCGGGTCGGATTGTTGTGGGGTTGTCCGCCCGTAACTGAGCGGTTACCGCGGTTAAGGTTTTTGACTTGATTTTGGGTTCCGGAAGTGGAAAATTGCCCTCGCAGACTTTTCAGTTGACCGACTCTTGGACGTTGCCTTGACCCTCTCGGTTGGAAGCCTTGAGGGCCACGGAAACCCGCGGCACTCTGGGCATTGCAGCCGACAAAGAGAGGACCGCGGCTATTGAGTTCTCTTGTCCGCAAAAGAAGGGGCGGACGAAAGCCGCAAGGAGGTGCCGATGGAGCAGAGGTCGAAATGGTCGTCGCAGTCGGGCTTTTTGCTCGCAGCGATGGGCTCCGCCATAGGCCTGGGGAACATTTGGCGGTTCAGCTATATGGTCTATCAGAATGGCGGCGGCGCCTACCTGATTCCATACGTTGTAGCGCTTGTGACGGCCGGAATACCTTTAATGATCCTCGAGTTTGGCCTTGGCCACAGCATGTTGGGGTCGTCGGTTCTCTCGTTTTGGCGAGTTAACAAAAGGCTGGAATGGTTCGGCTGGTGGATGCCCCTCATGGTCATGTACGGCATCATGCTCTACTACATGGTTGTCATTGGCTGGTGCCTCAACTACACCTGGTTCAGCCTCGACCTCGCGTGGGGGAAGGATACGGCGAAATTCTTTTTGGGGACGTTCCTGAAAAAGACCGACAGCCCCTGGAACCTCCAGGATATTGTCTCCCCAATCTTCGTCAGCACTCTCTTCGCTTGGCTCATCATATGGTTCATCTGCTACGAGGAGGTGAACAGGGGAATTGAAAGAGCCTGCAAGATATTCATGCCGGCTCTTTTCATCCTGACATTGATTCTCGCTTTCTGGGCATGCAGCCTCGAGGGAGCAGGACGCGGACTTACGTTCTACTTGAAACCCGATTGGAGCAAGCTGAAGGACATTAGAGTCTGGACGAGCGCCTACGGGCAAATCTTCTTCACGCTATCCATCGGTTTTGGGATTATGATCGCATACGCGAGCTATCTGCCCAGAAAAAGCGACCTCATGAAAAACGCCGTCATTACCAGCGCCGCGGATAGCCTTTACTCTTTCACTGCGGGTTTCGCGGTTTTCGGCGCCCTCGGATACCTTTCTCACGTCAGAAACCTCCCCGTGAACAAGGTCGTGGCGGAAGGGGTGACCCTCGCATTTGTAACCTACCCTCAGGCCATCTCGGAGTTGCCCGCCTTTAACCGCCTCTTCGGAGTATTCTTCTTCACGTGCCTGGCGATTGCAGGAATTACTTCCGCGATCTCGATAATCGAAGCTCTCACATGCGCCATCACAGACAAGTTCTTGGTCTCCCGAAAAAAAGTTGTCAGTATCCTGTGCGGGACTGGCTTTCTGGGGAGTGTGGTCTTTCTTTGCCGCAGCGGGCTGATCTGGCTGGACATCGTGGACAGGTTCATTAACCACTACGGGCTGGTTTTGGCGGGCCTCCTCGAATGCGTCTTCATAGGGTGGGTCTTGAAGGCGAGCAAAATCAGGAAACACGTCAACGACGTTTCCCGGTGGAAGTTACCCCGAATCTGGGATCACGTCATCAAGTTCGGTGCTCCGGCCATCCTCGGGGCAATCTACGTGATGGACGTTGTGGACATCATCAAGAACGGCTACGGCGATTACCCCGCGAAAGCGCTGGTCCTTATCGGGCTTAACGCCCTCATTCTCTCCTTCATCCTGGCAACGATCTTTGCCATCTATCCCTGGAGAAGAAAACCGGAGCTTATCATCCACCGACCGGAGGAAGATAAGCTCCTGACCTGAACCACTCTCTCATTTCCACGTCCGCCCGCATGCACGCCCAGGCACTATCGCGCCGACTCCTCCTCGGGAGAGGCCGGCAGAGCCAAAGCAAGCTCGATCGCTCCGAGGGTAAATGCCGGGCGTCGCAACGTCGCGCAGTCCTGCACTGGGCAGCGCGCTAATGAACTACCAGAACATCTCCCCGAACCATGTCGAGTTCCGCGAGCACCAGTCCGTCAAAGTGTCTCACGGCTATCACATGGACAACATCGTACCCGACGTCAATGTCCACTGTGTCGCCCGGCGCCAGCAGGAAGCCAAAAGGCTCGACGAAAATATCCCAGGGGGTGTCGTTGATGACGGTGATGGAGAAATCCTCGACCATGTCATGATGGTGATCTCCGTCGCCGCATCCTCCGAGCAGACTGGCAGCGGTGCCCAAGAGCAGAAAAACAGCCAGAATCCTGACCAGGCTTTTCATCGCTTTGTTCTCCTTTCCATTTGAGAAAATGAGCGCGAACGCCCCTTTGTGTCAGCGTTTTTTGTTTGCCCTTGCCGGGCAGGATGCTCGTTTATTATACATCGCATCCGCCCATCCGCCAAACTTTGACGAGAATTGTCCTTTGGTTATTCTACAGAATCACGACAACTCTTTCCCTTCGCGTGGGGATCTGGAGTCGCCGCCAAAGATTTCGGGACACAGCTCTGCGGGTGTGGCTGTATTTCGGGGGTTTCCCGTTCCGCGCACGACCGGTACGAGCCCACCCTGACACTCGGCGGCGGCCGTCACTACGGGGTAGGGTCGCCAGCCGGCTTCCAGCCGGCGCCACTCCTGGTAGCCCCCCGGTTCGCCGGGGGTGCCCAGGTCGCCATCTTCCCCCTCGCAGCCCGCTTCAGTGGGGCTTCCCCTGATGCCCGCCCCCCACGTCAGCCAGATCACACCACCAAAGTACAGCCACACCCCAGCTTTGATTGGTGGCAGACGTCAGCCGATTTTCGTGGTAAAATGCCGGCCATAAAGCGGCCGTAGGCAGGGTATCCTTTATCCGAACGTGCTTGGCGCTGAAAGAGGGTAGGGGGAGGGGACGAAAGCGGCGCTGAGTCAATCTAATTGTCAAGATGGACAGCACGAAGGCTGACGCCGAAAAGCCGCCTTGGGCGGTCTCGCGTGACTCTGCAATTTCATGAAGGAGGAAGAAGAGAATGGCTGACAAAGTTGGCTTTGGGATGGTCGGTTGCGGTGTGATCGCTCCCTTTCATGCGAAGGGCATACGGGAAACCCCCGATGCTAAGCTCGTGGCGGCTTGCGATCCGAACGAGGCGGCGGCGAGGAAGTTCTCCGCCGAGCACGGCAACATCCCGCATTACACTGAGTTAGAGGAAATGTTGAAAAAGGACGACCTCCACGCCGTCTGTATATGCACCCCCTCCGGAATGCACTCGGATCAGGCGGTCATGGCAGCGAGAGCCAAGAAGCACGTCCTGTGCGAAAAGCCGCTGGACATCACCCTCCCGAAAATTGACCGGATGATTAGGGTCTGCAAGCAGGAAGGCGTGAAGCTCGGCGGCATCTTCCAGAGGAGAACGTACGAGGCGAGCATGAAAGTCAGGGATGCCGTCCAGGGCGGACTTCTGGGGAAGATGGTGCTCGGGGACATTTACCAGAAATTCTATCGCTCTCCGGAGTACTACCGCAGCGGCGCCTGGCGAGGCACGTGGGCGATGGACGGCGGCGGCGCCCTGATGAACCAGGGTGTCCATGGGATTGACCTTCTCCTGTGGATTATGAGCGATGTCAAATCCGTCGTCGCCAGGGCTGACCACCTCGTCCGCGACATCGAGGTCGAGGACACAGCCGCGGCAATCGTGACTTTCGAGAACGGGGCTTTCGGAGTGATCGAAGGAGCCACCTCCTGCAACCCGGGCGAAGGCGCCAGACTGGAACTTCACGGCGAGAAAGGTACGATTATCCTCACCGATGCGGGCATTACCCGCTGGGCCGTAGCGAAGGGCGGGCGCCTCGCGGAGGATGAAAAAATCGCTCCTCAACAAGAGAGGGCCCATGGCGTCTCCGACCCGCGAGCCATTTCCGCCGAAGGGCACATCACGTTAGTCCGCGATTTCGTGGATGCGATCAAGACCGACAGAGAGCCGATGATTACCGGCGAGAGCGCGAGGAAGTCCGTCGAGCTCATACTGGCGATATACGACTCAGCCCGCACCGGGCGGGAGGTGACCCTACCGCTGAAGCATTCTGACCGTCCGGCCAACGCATCTTCCCCGTGAGAGGAGTCTGAGTGACGCTCCTCGCCTGCCCGACGGGCCGCGGCCAGGGGCGCAAGGCGATCCGGGAGTCCGCTGGCGGCGTCTACCGGCGAGTTTGTCAGCAGAAAAATGCCTTGACAGACTACAACCGGGGCGTAGAATAAACCGGTATCGAAGAGGCCAGCGGCAAGAGCGGGTCCAAGTCGGAAGCCCCGGGGACAATTGCTCTTGTCAGAGGATGGGCTTCGATGGCGTCTGAGAATGATGGGCGGGAAGGGCCCTCGCAGTCCGGCCCAGGCCCCTGAGGAGGCATGTATGGGGAGGTTATACGGAAACCACATAGAACCCCGCCCAAAGGTTCAGCAGGGGGCCAAGTCGCTCGTAACGGAACCCTGGCAGTACATAGGCCATAGGTGTCTTATGCCGCAGTCCTGTGGCCTAAAGCTATTGTGAAGAAACCATATAAACCACGGTTGCACGCCTGGTGGGCGACGGGGCTATATGAACGAAGCGGACACCTGTCGCAAATACGTGACACCCCTCCTGCAAGCCGCCGGATGGGACGGCGATCCCCACAGGATCAACGAACAGCTCACGTTCACCGACGGCCGGATCGTGGTCGTCGGCCAGCAGGTGCGGCGGCGGCCCGGCAAGCGAGCGGACTACATCCTGCGCTACCGCCCGGACATGCCCTTGGCTGTAGTGGAGGCCAAACCGGACACGTCCCCGCCCGGCGAGGGAATGCAGAAGGCCAAGGAGTACGCTGAAATACTCGGCTTAAGCTTCGCCTACGCGACGAACGGACTCGCCATCGTTGAGTTTGACTATACCACCGGTCAAGAGCGCGAACTGACTGCGTTTCCAACCCCCGATGAACTATGGTCGCGGCTTACCCAAGCCGATGAACTGGCTCCTGACAGTGCACAACGGTTGCTCACCCCAGCCTACCACCTGAGCGGCAAGCGCCCCCGCTACTACCAGGAAATTGCCATCAACCGGGCGCTGCAGGCCGTTCTGCAGGGCCGCCGCCGCATCCTGCTCACCATGGCCAGCGGCACGGGGAAGACCGTCGTAGCATTTCAAATCTGCTGGAAACTCTGGTCCTCGCGCTGGAACCGCGAGGGCGGCCATCGCCGACCGCGCATCCTGTACCTGTCCGACCGGAACATCCTGATTGACGATCCCAAGGACAAGACCTTCACGCCCTTCGGCGATGCCCGCTGGAAGATCGAGAACGGCATCGCCAACAAGAGCCGGGAGATGTACTTCGCCATCTACCAGGCGATCGCCCGCGACGAGCGCCGTCCGGGCCTTTACCGCGAGTACGGTCCAGGCTTCTTTGACCTCGTCATTGTGGACGAGTGCCACCGCGGCAGCGCGAGCGACCAGAGCAACTGGCGCGAAATTCTGGAGTACTTCGAACCGGCATACCAGCTCGGCATGACCGCCACACCACTGCGCGACGACAACCGCGACACCTACCGCTACTTCGGCGACCCCATCTACACCTACAGCCTGCGCCAGGGGATCGAAGACGGCTTCCTTGCCCCGTATCGCGTCCATCGGGTCATCACCACCTGGGATGCCGCTGGCTGGCGTCCAAGCCAGGGCGATCTTGACCGGTACGGCCGGGAAATCCCAGACGAGGAATATCGGACCAATGACTTTGAGCGGATTGTCGCGCTTCGCGCCCGGACAGAAGCCGTCGCCCGGCACCTCACGGCCTACCTGAAGGCGACCGATCGGTTCGCGAAGACGATCGTTTTCTGCGTGGACCAGGAACACGCCGACGAAATGCGGCGGGCCTTAACAAACCTGAACGCCGACCTCGTGCAACAGCACCCCGACTATGTGTGCCGCGTGACCGCCGACGAGGGCGACATCGGACGGGGCCACCTGAGCAAGTTCCAGGACGTGGAGCGCCAGACGCCCGCCGTGCTCACCACCTCCCAGTTGCTCACCACCGGCGTGGACGCGCCGACGGTGAAGAACGTCGTTCTGGTCCGGGTCATTAACTCCATGACGGAGTTCAAGCAAATCATCGGGCGCGGGACCCGCGTCCGCGACGATTACGGTAAACTTTTCTTCAGCATTCTCGACTACACCGGCTCCGCGACACGGCTGTTTGCGGATCCGGACTTCGACGGTGACCCCGTGTCCCTTGCGGAAGAACACATCGGCGACGGCACGGAAGAGACTCTCCCGCCCGAGGTGGGAGAGACGCCGGAAGAATACGAGGAGGAACTGCCCGAACCGTTGCCGCCGGACGAACCGTCCCGTGAACGCCGCAAGTATTACTTCGACGGCGGGCAGGTTGAGATCGCCGCCTACCTGGTCTATGAACTGGACCCGGACGGCAAGCAACTGCGCGTAATCAAGTTCACCGACTACACCGCCGAGAAGGTCCGCTCCCTCTATCGCAACGCCGCCGAGCTGCGCCGCGAGTGGGCCGACCCGCAACAGCGCCGGGAGATCATCGAAAATCTGGGGGAACGCGGCATTGACTTTGAGCAACTCGCCAAGGTGTCCCAGCAACCCGACGCCGACCCGTTGGACCTGCTCTGCCATCTGGCCTTCAACGCGCCCCTGCGGACCCGCCGCGAGCGCGCCCAGCGCCTGCGATCCGAAAAAAGGGACTTCTTCGACCAGTTCGGACCCGCCGCCCGGCAGGTTCTGAACGAACTCCTCGACAAATACACCGAGCATGGAACAGCGCAGTTCGTGCTGCCTGACGTGCTGGAAGTCCCGCCTATCAACCAGCACGGCAACGTCATGGAGATTGCCGCGCTCTTCGGCGGACCGGAAAAACTTCGTGCCGTGGTGAACGAGCTCCAAACCCTACTTTACGCCGCATAGGAAGGTGAACGATGGCTGGTAGCAGAAAGGCAACCGCGGAAGAGCCCCAAACCACTGCACAGCAGATCGGAGGCCTCATCAAGTCCGCCCGCGACATCATGCGCAAGGACAAGGGGCTATCCACCGATCTTGACCGGTTGCCGCTGCTGACTTGGATCATGTTCCTGAAGTTCCTCGACGACATGGAACAAATCGAGGAATCCAAGGCCAAGATGCGCGGGGAACGCCACCGTCCGGCCATCGAGCCTCCTTATCGCTGGCGCGACTGGGCCGCTCGCGAGGACGGCATCACCGGGCCGGAACTGCTGGCTTTCATCAGTCAGGAGGAAACGACCCTCCCCAACGGCAGACGCGGCCCCGGCCTTCTGGCCTATCTGCGCTCCCTCCAGGGAGGCAACCGCTCGGCCCGCCGCCGGCTCGTCATCGCGACGGTCTTCAAGGACATCACCTGCCGCATGCTCAGCGGCTACCTCCTGCGCGACGTGTTGAACAAGGTCAATGGTATCCACTTTTTGGCCAAGGAGGAGGTCTTCACCCTTGGCCATTTCTACGAAACCATGCTCCGCGAGATGCGCGACGCCGCCGGCGAGAACGGCGAGTTCTACACCCCGCGCGCCGTGGTCAAGTTCATGGTCGAAGTCGTCAACCCGCGCCTTGGCGAAACTCTGCTCGACCCTGCCTGCGGCACCGGCGGCTTTCTCGTCGAGGCGTACCAGCACCTCGAAAAGCAGTGCAAGACCGTGGCCGACCGCCGCGCCTTGCAGGACCGCAGCATCCGGGGCGGGGAAGCGAAGCCCCTGCCATACCTGCTCTGCCAGATGAACCTGCTCCTGCACGGGCTGGAAGCCCCGGACATTGACCCGGAAAACAGCCTGCGTTTCAAATTGACGGAGCTCGGCGACAGGGACCGCGTGGACGTGATCCTCACCAATCCGCCCTTCGGCGGGGAAGAAGAAGCGGGCATCAAGGGAAATTTCCCCGCCGATATGCAGACCTCGGAGACGGCGCTTCTTTTCCTTCAGGTCATCATGCGGCGGCTCAGGCGGCCTGGCGCCAGGTCCGAAAACGGGGGACGCGCTGCCATGGTCGTGCCCAACGGCACGCTCTTCGGCGACGGCGTCTGCGCCCGCATCAAGGAGCAACTCCTCAAGGAGTTCAACCTCCATACCATCGTCCGCCTGCCGAACGGCGTCTTCTCGCCCTACACGGGGATCCCGACCAACCTCCTCTTCTTCGACCGATCCGGCTCCACCCGGGAGGTCTGGTACTACGAGCATCCGCTGCCCGAGGGCCGCAAGAACTACACCAAGACCCAGCCGCTCCAGTTCGAGGAATTCGCCGACTGCATCGCATGGTGGAAGAAGCGCGAGGAAAACGACCGTGCCTGGAAGGTCCCCGCCGCGGAGCTGCTCGCCAACAACTGCAACCTCGACCGCAAAAACCCGCGCGGCAAGGAGGACTTCGAGCACCTACCCCCCGAACAACTCGCCGACGATATTCTCAAGAAGGAGCATCGCATCGCCGGACTCATAGCGCAGATCAAGGCCGCCTTGAAGGAGAAGCCATGAGCGCGACGTGGCCTAAAGTAAAGCTGGCAGAAGTGCTGAGCGAAAGGGGGGAGACGCCAAGCATCGAGGATATGGCGGTAGGGAAAGTCCGCATCGTGGCAAAGATTGGGTTCAATGATGGGCGGATTGAATTCCGGCCGGATGGCGAAACGAAAACCGGCATGATCCTCGTTCGTCCCGGCGACCTGCTGATTTCCGGCATCAATGCGGCCAAAGGCGCCATTGCCATCTACGCCGAACAGAATGAAGAACCTGTTGCTGCTACAATCCACTACAGCGCCTACGAGATCATCAAGGAACGTGGCGACATCAACTACCTGTGGTGGTTCCTGCGGAGCGCGGCTTTCCGGGAAATCCTTGTCCAGGCGGTTCCTGGAGGCATCAAGACTGAACTCAGAGCAAACCGGTTCCTGCCGATAGGAATCCCCCTGCCGCCGTTGGCGCAGCAGCGCCGGATCGTCGCGCGGATCGAGGCCCTGGCCGCTCAAATCGCCGAGGCGCGCTCCCTCCGCCTCCAAGCCGCCCAGGAGGCGCTCGCGCTCAGAACCCGAGCGTTTGATATGTTTCTTTCGGAACCTTCAGTCCGGAGAGAGGTACTTGCAGGACTGCTGGCGGAGCCGCTTATGAACGGCCTTTCCGTGCCGGCATCCACACTCGGCCGTGGCGTATGCTTTGCCAAGGTCGGTGCCGTAAACACGGGCGTGTTCAACCCCCTCGAGACGAAGCGCGCAGACGTTGCCCTTGGCCACAACTCGCCCTACTGGCTGAGAACCGGTGACGTCCTTGTGAGCCGCGGCAACACCCCGGATCTCGTGGGCCGTGCCGCGGTCTACATGGGCATTCCACCCCGCTGCGCAATGCCGGACCTGCTCATCCGACTCCGGGTCCGAACGGATGATATTGCCCCACGTTTTCTAGCCGGCTTCTTTCACAGCACTGAGGCACGCGAGTACATACGCTGTCAGATCGGCGGCACGAGCTCAACGATGCCGAAGATCTCGCAGGCAAAGCTCAAAGGCCTTCGCGTTCCTCTTCCCCCGCTCGCCGTCCAGCGCCGGATCGTCGCCTATGTCGACGGCCTGCAGGCCCAGGTGGACGCGCTGAAGCGGCTGCAAGCCGACACCGCCGCCGAACTGGACGCCCTGCTGCCTTCCATCCTCGACAGGGCGTTCAAAGGAGAACTCTGATGAGTGATGCCACCGAGGATTTCTCCAAGCTTCCGGGCCGGTTGCTGTTGGACACATGCGTATTGAACCTCTTGCAGGATGAGGGCGGATTCATCTTTGAGGGCGAAGTGCCCGAAGGAGTTTCCGATGAGCAGCTTGATGCCGACCTGCGCGCCCTGCGCTGGATTTTTCAGGTCAACGAACGAGCTGCCTTTCAGTTTCTGGTTTCTCCCCTGAGCTTTGCCGAGTTGGCGAATGAGACGGATTTCACTCGGTGTAGCAGGCGGCTTCGTTGGGCTCTGGATGTGCTTGACGTCTGGTTGGTGATGCTGGAGGAAACCCGTGACCGCGTTCGTGAGGGAGGGAGCGTGCGGCATCGCTTCAAGCTGACACCTGACCTCCAGCGGCTTGAGATGCAGTTGATGGAGATTGCAGACTTTCGCCAAGACCCTTTTGACCGGCTCCTGTTGCTTCAATACCACATGGGTAACTGTGACGCCTTCCTCACAACGGATCGAAACACGATCTGGAAACACCGCAGCCGGTTAAGCGAACTGGGAATCAGAGTGCTAAATCCGGCAGAATTCTGGGACTTGCTGAGACCTTGGGCAGGCTTATGGCGATGAACCGCTCTTTTTCCCCACACCCCAACCCGGTGGTCGGGCTGAAGGCGTTGCCCTGGGCTAAGCTATCTCACCCCGTTGGGGCTTGGCATCTTCTCGGTGGCCAAGCCCTGAAAAGGCGCCATATCGTAGCCCTGCCTGCCCGCAGCCGCGCACAAAGTTCGGCGCGCTGCCCAAGCCGGGCTGTGTGCGCCAATGCCGTGTCAGGGCGGCACCGTTCGCCACCCAGAACCTTCCCGCCTAATCCCTCAGGTCCCTACACGTGTGGCAGACCCGATATGTGTTCACCAGAGGCTTGCGAAGCACTGAGCCTGTCTATCGCGGCCAGCGCTCCTGCATCGGCAGCATCGCCGGAAACGGGGCGTGCGGCTCGGTCTGATACCAGTAGGCGACGGATGCAATGTCGTCGGTCAGGGGCTGATATTTCTTGTTCGGCCACCAGCCTAACGCCTGAATCGTAACCCGCAGGTCGCTCGCAAATCGGATCGGGTCCATGATGTGCCAGCGGTACATCCCGTGCTTGGGGACTTGCCCCGGCTCTCTCACCCAGAGAGGATACCCGAGGAACGCCGTCGAGTAAGTCTCGTCAAAGCACCATGCTCCCCCGAAATAATCCTCCGTTCCCGTGCCGCATATCGTCGGATGCTCCTTATCCCCGTCAATGTAGAACTTCACTTCTCCTTCGCCCCACCAGCCGTCCGAGAACTGAGTCCAGGCAAGGTAAGTCCCGACATAATGTCCCTGTCCCTTCACTCCGTCGAGAATGACATGCTCTGGGTTTTGTCGCGAGGTCATCGAACGCCGCCATTGAGCGTGGAGATACGCGGCGTTTTCGGGAATCTCCGTGAGCGAGTAGTTGATCTGGTAGTAGAAACCCTCGATGTTTTCCCAGCGCTGGTTCTCGATGGTGATTTGCGCGCGGGAGCGGAACGGCAGGGGAAGATAGCAGTTGAACCCGCCCGATGGATTCACCGCCACCGGAAGGGAGTTGACCTTGCAGCGAATCGCATGCCCGTTGCAGAAGAAATCGCCGAGGGGGACTTCGATTGACGGGGTCTGTTCCGAATCCCAGAAGAACCGGAGAACGCAGTCGCGGTACGCTTTCTCGCTGACCGTCATCCAGATGTGCTGGATGACGCCTGGTCCCTTGATATCCGCGAGCGTGATGGTCGCCCCCTTCTCCAGCGTCATGCACGGGCGAACCTTCCAGCCCCTTCCGAGTTCCGACCCCGGGTTGTCTGGTCCGGGAACCTCCTTCGCCCCGCCCCCTTTCTCGCCTGTCGGATTCTCGGCAGAGATGGAGCGCGATTGTGCGTCAGACAACAGCGGAAGCCCAGAAAGACCCGAGACAATGCCCGCTGTGAACATAAGACTTCTCCTTGACGATGAACCTGGCGGCTCGCGTGCAGCCCAAAGCGCTCCCTCTGCCCAGCATGGTCCCCGGAAGCAACCCCTGGCAGTGAGGCGCTATGGCACCTCTTTGACTTAATTCTCGCCAAGGCTCCATGCAGACGCACGACTCTTTCACAGGGCGTGACATCCGAACAGGGATTCCTTCCGGGGGCTTCGTTTCCCAGTTCAGGATAAGACTTCGAAACCCGGGGAGGATGCGCCTCACTCCGAAAGGATTCTCTCGAAAAACCAGCCGTACTTCTCCTGCCATTCCTTCAACTGCTGTTCGCTGTAAATCGAGGCGGCTTGCTTCTCAAGTTCCACGACGGGGGCCTTCAGCTTTTCCCGCATTCCTTCCCAGGAGCCGGATTCGCGTGCCTCCTTCATTGCCTTGATAGCCGTTCCTTCATATTTGAAGGCGGCGGTCAGGGCCTTCGTCTGAGCGGCCAGGATGTCTGCCACGATGTGATCGAAGAAGAAGCTGAACCCGCCGAGTGAAGCCGAAGCCTTCTTCCCTTTCTCCTCGCCGAGAGCCTCCACCAGAGATTTCTCAAGGGCCGACGCCGCTTCATCTCTGATCTCCATGAACTTACGCATAGACTCCGGTTCCTTGGGCAAGGCTTCCGCTTTCTTGAGATGCTCCTGCCTCGCGGAAATGTACCGGCGTGTGAGCTCGCGTGCCCCGTCCTGCTCAAGCCCGAGTTCTGATGCGATATGCCTCGCCTGGATGAACCAGACCGTCCTCGCATTCTCCGGCGGGGTCACGAACAATTTCCATCGTTCTTGTTCCTGCTCCTGTGCGCGGGACGGCGATGCCACCATAGTGACGATAAAACCCACGATGATCGCAATCCATGCGGCTTTCACTGACCCGACTCTTTTAAGCAATAAAGCCATGACAACCTCCTTTCCGTTAGTGGGTTCACTTTCGTTTGGACCCCGCTTTGCTTTGAAAAAGGTGACCGTCCTCGCATGCCGCGACCGGCAGAGCGAATTAGGCGACCATGTGCCCTGCGAAAGCTCTTAGGCATGGCAGCCGCAGCATGCTTCTTCGTCCGGCATCATAGCAAATCCCTGATGCCAGGGAAAGGCTCACTTACAATTGCTTCATGCGGAGAGACCGGACAGACTCATTCAGTTGTCGGAGCGCCGTCGCCGCAAATCATTCAAGCGGGTCCGCAGCGGACTTTGCGTGAGAAAGCCCTTGAAGTCTTATGGAGTCGCAAAAGAAACAAAGCGGGAGGGAGCCCCGCCGAGGGCGGGGTTCCCTCCCGCTTACTTTGTCAATACCGAGCGCCGCGCAAAATGCAGGGCGCGCTACCAACTCCGAAAGCCGCCGCGTGTCTATTGCTGCCGACGCCCGCCGAATGGCCTGGAAGTGCTCTCCTTCCACTTCGCCATCTGCTCTTCGCTGAGGAGCTTCGCCATTTCGGTGTTCAGGGCTTCGTTGAGTTTCTCTCTTTTCTCACGCACTGCTTCAAAGGAGCCGCTTTGCCTCGCCTCCTCCATGGCTTTGCCAAGGTCCTTGCTGTAGTTGAGTACGCAGACCATCGCCTTCTCAAATTTCTCCTTCGGGAGCTGGAACGCGATGAGGTCGCCAACCATCCTGTCGAGGAAGAAGCTCGACATGCCGAACGGGTTAAAAATACCGATGATTTTCTCGGTCTTTTCAGCCCCCACTGCCTTTGTCAAAGCTTCCTTCAGACCGGCGAGAGATTTCTCGGAAAGCTCACGCCTCTGCTGCATCCCTTCTTGGCCCCGGGGCAGCGCGGCGGCCTTGTCCTGATACTCCTGGCGTGCCGCTGTGAACGCCTTGACGACCTTGTCAACATCCTCGCCCTTGACCTCTGCAATCGCAGCTACGCATTTCGCCTGCGCCTCCCTGATTTCCTTCAGCTTCTCGGGGGGAATCGGCTCACGCTGCGGGCGGCCCTCTTCCGAGAATGCCCTTGGTGCTAACAGCAAGCCCATCGCCACGACGCATAGGAGCGCAGCAACCCCCATGGCGATGTTTCGCGTCCGTGATGCTCTCATAGTACCCTCCTTTTCGTTTGTTTACCGTTTCCGACCCGGGGTAGTCCAAGCCCCGGCCCTCTTTGCCAAGAAACACTTCGGCGACTATCCTGTAAAAACGTTCGCGGGCAATGGTAGGTTTAATCGAGAAACAAAGGATTGCGGTCCTTGCCCTCAGGGGCCGTCCCACGCCCCTTTCAATTGGCCCCCCAGCCGCCCCAAAATCATCGTCGCGCCGATGGCTCTCCAAGATGCCTCATCAGTCCTTCACATTCCCGGTTCCTGCCCATTCGCAACCGCGTCGGAGAAGCTCAGTGAAACCCGAGGAGGTCAGGCCCTTCACATCGTGCCCCAACGGCGTGTGAAAGACCCTGCCCGCCCCGTATTGAAACACGAAGCCCATCGGCTCGTCCTTTCCCGTGACCTTTGACCGGGCGGTTAGGAGGACTTTCACCTCGGTTTCGCCCGTCAGGCAGAAATAAAGTTCGTCGCTAATCTCAAAATCGCTCAGCTTGCGGGTGATCGGGTGCCCCCTGTCCACGACCTTCACCTGAAAGCTCCCGTACGGATCGTGCGTTCGCACCTTATCCCAGACCCGCCCGATTAGCTTCGGATATTCTGCCCAGTCCGGAAACGCCCCGGATGAGAAATGAATGACGACCAACCCTTTCCCGCTCTTGACAAAGCTTGCGAGATTCTCGAGCGCCTCCTTTCTCGGCGACGGAATCTCCCAGTTGCAGTAATTCAGGACGATCACGTCGTACCGTTCCGCGATTGGTGTCGCCAGAATCTCCGGGTCTTCCGAGACACGAACGTCGAACCGTTCGGAACCCGCGAGCGCGGCTCGTATCGCCTGGCTGTTCTCCTGCCATTTGTGCGCCGGATGCTCAGCCCCGGTAACGAGCAGAACGCGGATCGGCTTCGTTTTCACAGTCTCCGCCGCCGAAACGGTGGGCAGGAGAAGCGTCAGAATGAGAATCAAGACCATGGGAGTCCTCCTCAGCCGTGTAGGGGTTGAACGCAGTTGTGCGTCTGTGACGGTCGTTGTCAAAACTCAACTTGTCTTGCGTCAGTTTACCAGATTTGGGCAAAATGGGGGACAACTTCGCATTCATTGTTCAATCCCGCGCCGAAATCCCGCGGTAATGTTCGGACCGAATTTTTGAGTGCTGTGGTCCGACGGAATGTGCGAGACATCGCGAGGTAAAACGATGAAACGAGCCAGAAAAGCCCTCCTGGCGGTTCTCCTGGGCGTAGCCGCCTTCGCGGCGGGTTCCGACCCCGTTTCACGGTTCCAGGAAGTCGCCCGGCGGATGATCGAGGCGATGAACAGGAGGGATTACGCGACACTCCGGCAGGATTTCAGCCAGGCGATGCTGGAGGCTCTCCCGGAAGAGAAAGCGAAGGTGTTTTTCGACGGGTTGCTCAAGGAGCTTGGCGAGATAAAGAACCTGGGACAGGCGAGATTCAACCCGCCGAATCAGGCGGTGATTCCAGCCTATTTTGAGCGGGGCGTCCTCGATATCAAGCTCGTTCTCAATGGGGACGATAAAATCATCGGATTGTGGTTCCTACCGCATACGGCCGACGTTCCCGTCCTCGAAAGGAACAAAACCGCTCTTTCGCTTCCCTTCAAAGGAGGATGGTTTGTGCAATGGGGCGGAGATACGAAGGAGTTGAATCAACATCACGACGTGCCCAACCAGAGGTTCGCATTCGATTTCCTGGGCGTCGGAGACGACGGCAAAACGCGAAAAGGAGACGGAACGAAAAACGAGGATTATTACGCCTTCGGGAGAGAAGTCCTGGCGCCGGCGGATGGCGTGGTAACCGACGTCATCACCGGCGTGAGAGACAACCTCCCTGGCTCGATGAATCCCTACTCGGCTCTCGGAAATGCTGTGTTCATCCAGCACAGCGAATATGAAGTTTCGGTCATCGCGCATCTAAAGTTGGGGAGCACCAAGGTCAGGGAGGGTCAAAAGGTCAAGCGGGGCGAGGTCATCGGTCTCTGCGGGAATTCCGGCAACTCCTCCGAGCCGCATATCCATTATCACCTCATGAACACTCCGGTAATTCAAGATGCCACCGGCATCAAGGTCTTCTTCGACAAGGTGATCGTCGAACGCGGGTCTCACCGCGACCGAAAGCCCGATTACTCGTCGGTCAAAGGCGACATTGTCTCACCCCAGTAACCTCCGCGCGTTGGCCGGCGGAGGAGAAGAGGGATGCACGCCCGACTCGGGACCAAGGGTCGCTATCTCCCACCGAACAGCCTGACTTTTTCTGTGATTAGATCCATTGCCCGGCGGCGGGGTTCGGTGAAGAGTTTTGGGACGTTGTAAGCGAAATCGGGGCGGGATTGGACTTCCTGGAAAGTCTTTCCGAAGGCGGCGACAAATTCGGTGCAGACGTTTATTTTCGCGATGCCGCGTTTGATCGCTTCGCGGATGGCGTCGTCGGGAATTCCCGTGCCGCCGTGGAGGACGAGAGGAATGGGAACTCTCCCGGCGATTTGCGTCAGTCGGTCGAAATCGAGCTTGGGCGGAGCTTTGTAGAACCCGTGAGCGTTTCCGATGGCGACAGCCAGGGCGTCAACTCCGGTTTCGGCAACAAATTGCGCCGCTTGCTCCGGATCCGTCATTGGCGGCTCTCCCCCGATCTCCGCAGAATGTATTCCTCCTCCGACCATCCCAATTTCCCCCTCGACGCTCACTCCCGCAGCGTGGGCGCACTTCACAACTTCCCGCGTGATCGCCACGTTCTCCTCGAATGGAAGATTCGATGCGTCAATCATCACGGAGGTGAAGCCGCAATGAATGGCTTGCATGGCGCGCTCGAAGCTCTCGCCGTGGTCGAGGTGCAGAGCAACTGGGATCGAACCGCGAAGCGCGACGTGCTTGACGATTTCCGCGAGAAGCTCCATTCCCGCAAAATCCGCCTCCCAGGGACCGACCTGCGCGATGACCGACAGCTTGAGAGATTCCGCGGCGCCGATGACCGCCTGAACCGATTCCATGTCCCAGACGGTGAATGCCCCGACGGCATAGCCGTTTGACCTTGCAGCGAACAGAAGCGATTTTGTGTCCGAAAGGCTCACTTTGAGTGCTCCCGAATGAATTCGTCGAATTGTTTTCGGTCTGTAAGCCCGGCGCCGGCGCCGAGAGCCACGACGGTCAGGGCCCCCGCCGCACACCCCATCCGGAGGCATTCTTCGATGGTGTGTCCCTCTGCCACGCCCGCAAGAAATCCTCCTACGAAAGCATCTCCGGCCCCGGTCGCATCCACGACCTCAACCTCGAATGCCGGATGCCTCAGCGTGTGCCCGTCCGCCGACCTGGCAACGCACCCGTCTTTTCCCAATTTCACGACGGTCGTCTTCACACCGCTCTCAGTGAAAAAATAGAGGATTTCGTCAATATCGGACCGCCCGCTGATCGCCGTCGCCTCCTTTCTCGACGGCAAGAAGTAGTCGAGATACGGAAGCCACGGCCTGACCCGCTCGCCCCATCTCCCCTGCGGGTCGTAATCCACGTCGAGGGAGACGATTTTCCCGAGCTGTTTCGCCTTCTGGAGGAAAGCCGTGACGTCGAGAGAATTCAGCTCGCACGTCCCCGCCAGGTGCACGATGTCCGCCCATTCGATATCCGCCTCGTCAATGTCCGCAAGCGTCGTTGCAGCGGTCGCACCCGGACAATGGAAAAAAGACCTCTCTCCCGAGGAGCCGACAAGAACTATGGACGAGGAAGTTGCAGCCCCGCCCTTTCGCTTGAGTCCCGATGCATTCATCCCGCTGCGGGCGACCTCAGAGAGGAGAAAGTCTCCGAGCCTATCCTCGCCGACGAGTCCAGACAATTGGACCGGCACGCCGAGCTTGTGAAGGACGCGAGCCGCATTAAGCGTGCAGCCGCCCGTGTCGAGGCGGATGAAGTCCACGACGTCCGCCACGTCCGGAGGCGGGTGCCGCTCGACGGGCTTGACCAGGACATCCACCACAAACTGTCCCACCGCCAGCACCGATTTCTTGCGAGGTCTGTTGCCCATAGCAAAGAGTTTTTGATGACTCCATCTTGTCGTAGAATATAGACTGTAAGCCTAAGGTCTGGCGCTGAGAAATTCAAGAGCCGCTTTGGGTTCGGGCGCCTTTCAAGAGTGGCGGAGACCGGCATTGGATTCCCTCTGGCGGGTTTGTGGCACAATATTGGAAAGGAACGATAGCTCATGCGGCTTCGTGCATCGCTTATACCGGCCGTAGGATTTGCGGTCGTCGCATTGTACGTTGGACTTCGGTCGGGGAGGAGCAGACTGCCTGAAAGGAGCGCGAGTATTCAAGCAATCCTCTCCCAGCCACTTCGCGGGCCCCACGACGCGGAATGCGCCCTTTTCCTCGACGACCATCAGGACAGCGTACGCCAGATCGGTAAAGATGCTCTGCCATTTCTGATTCAGGCGCTCGGAAGCGAGGACGAGGAGACCCGCCTGAAAGCCCTTCTGTGTCTGAGCGCGCTGGGAAAGGATGCCGCACCCGCCGTGAGCGCTCTTCGCCCGCTGCTTGAGAGCCGCACCGACCGCCAAGCCTACTGGACCATCCTGTGTCTTGGCGACATCGGCAAAGCCTCCCTGCCTGCGGCGCCCGACCTTTTCTCGCTGCTGAAACATCCACAGGGCTGCCCATTCTGGGAACCGATTGGCGAGACCGTTGGGCGCATCGCCTCGGAGACCGGCAACCTCCCCGACGGGCTGCGCGAGTTGTTGACCCACGAGAACTCGGGTGCCAGGCACGGCGCCCTGTTCGCCCTCGGAGAATGCGGCGCCCTCGCGGAACCGGTCATCCCGGAAATGGTCGCGTCGCTTCGCGATCCGCACCTGCTGGTCAGAATCCAAGCTGCTTCGTCCCTTAGCAAAATGAGGCGGTGTCCGGACATCGTCCTGCCAGCGCTTCGGGAAGCCCTTGACGATCCCAAGCCCAGCGTCCGCTGCGCAGTGGCTAAAGCCATCGGCGACTTTGGCTCGGAGGCCGCTGTTGCGGCGCCAGAGCTGGTGAGGCTGCTCCAAAGCCCGGTCCCGCAGCTCCGGATGGAAGCGGCGGTCGCGCTGGGAAAGATCGGGCCGTCCCCGAGGGAAGCCGTTCCTGCGTTGATTGGTGCGCTGAGCGACTCACGCCCGGAGGTTCGCCGCAGTTCCGCGGAGGCTCTCGGGAAAATGGGACCTGCTGCGAGGGCCGCAATTCCTGCCCTCAGGACAGTCCTGAACGATGAAGAAGAAAGCGTGAGAGAAATCGCGAGAAAATCATTGGAATCAATCCTTGAGTTGGAGGAACAGACCGAATGAAAAAGGGAATGACGCGAAGGGATTTTGTGAGAGTCAGCGCGGGGGCCGGATTTGGCCTCGCTTTGGGGGGCAAGGCATTCGAGGTGACGGCGGAGGAGCGCGAGAAGCCGACCGTTTTGCTCATTCTCGCAGACGATCTGGGATATGGCGACCTGGGCTGTTACGGCTGCACCGACATCAAGACGCCGAACATTGACCGCCTGGCGAAGGAGGGGGTTCGGTTCACGGACTTCCATGCCGCCCCGGTATGCACGCCGACGAGGTGCGCGATTATGACGGGCCGTTATCAGCAGAGGGTCAAAGGGCTGGAATGGGCGATTCACCCCGGAGTGAAGCGGCTGGGACTTCCGCCAAGCGAAACGACCATCGCAACGATGCTGAAGGGCAGCGGCTACGTTACGGGGCTTTTCGGCAAATGGCACCTCGGATACAAGAAGGAATTCGGCCCGAACAATCACGGCTTTGACGAATTTTTTGGCTTACTGAGCGGGAATGTCAATTACTTCACCCACAAGGAAGTGAACGACGAGCCGGACCTTTATGAAAATACACAACCTGTCGTTGTGAAGGGATACATGACTGATCTCATCGCGGAGCGAGCGCTGCGCTTTCTCGACCGACAGCGCGGGAAAACATTCTTCCTCGATGTCTGCTTCAATGCGCCGCATTGGCCGATTCAGGGCCCCGACGACGCTGACAAACCCATTGACAAGGGCAACTGGACGAAGGGCACACGCGACACGTACGTCAAAATGGTCGAGAGAATGGACCAGAAGGTCGGCGAAATCCTCGATAGGCTCGACAAGTACAACCTCGCCTCGAACACCGTCGTCATCTTCGCCAGCGACAATGGCGGAGATACCCTCTCTCGCAACGATCCTCTCTCAAGGAAAAAGGGCAGCCTCTGGGAAGGGGGAATTCGCATTCCGTGCATCATTCGGTATCCTGGCGTCGTCCCGGCTGGAAAAGCGATAGACCAAGCAGGCATCGTGATGGACCTTTCAGCGACAATTCTCGCTCTGACCGGCGCCAAGCCGCCCGCCGGTCGAACTCTTGACGGTGAAGACCTGATGCCCGTCATTCTCGGCAAGGAGAAGCCCCATCCCCGTACGTTCTTCTGGCGGACGAAAACGCAGGACGCCGTCCGGAGCGGTCCATGGAAATATCTTCGCGACGGCGAGAAGGAATATCTCTTCAACCTCGACGAGGACATTGCCGAGAAGAACAACCTCGCGGCTCAGTATCCCGAGAGGCTCAACGAACTGAAGGCGCTTTTCAAGGCGTGGGAATCACAAATGCAGCCTCGCCCCACCACCTGGGGCACCCAGTGACGCTGCTTTGAATCGTTCTTGCGCAGGCGGAGCGAATGACGCCCTTGCATGGCAGCGATAGGAAAGGCTATTCTTGCATTCGTGCCGGAAAGAGCGAATACTCGGCCGCTGAGGACCGACCGTGGAGGATTCGATTATGTCTCCCCTAAAACAACAGGTGATTGAGCTAATCAACGGGCTCCCCGACGACTGCACACTGGAGGACATCCTCTACCACCTCTACGTGAGAGAGAAGATTGAGGCGGGGATCAAGGCTGTCGAGGAGGGGCGGACGCTTTCTCAGGAGGAGGTCGAGAAAAGGACCCGACAATGGCTGAAGTCGTCTGGGCAGAGCCTGCCGTAAACGATCTGAGGGCTATCGTTGAATACATCGCCCAAGACTCGCGGGCGTACGCCGAACGCCTCGCTCTGAAGGTGCTCCAGGCTGCAAGACGGCTGGCGACTTTTCCTCAAAGCGGTCGTGTTGTTCCGGAGTTCGGTCAGCAAGACGTACGCGAACTCATCTATGGCTCGTACAGGCTCATCTATGTGGTTCGCTCAAGCACCTGTTACGTCGTTGGGCTCGTCCACGGAAGCCGCCAGCTTCTCAGCAGAATGAAACCCGGTGAATGGGAGGTGACGTAGCATCCCAGTCTCCCCACAGATGGACGCGCCGCTCGCCGCATCCTTTACCTCAACGACTGACCGGGAATCCTGACCCGCGACCGTCTCTCTACGGGGCGCGCCGCCAAATCGCGAACGAGTTCCTCGCCACCAAGGTTCCTCATGAACTTCGTTCACCCGGAGACCATGAAAACGGTGGTAAGGTGGTTACGCCTCAGTTGCCCATCAGGCAGCCATCGCCTGGTGCGCGGTCGGCACGGCGGGACTGCGGCACCAATCCCCCGGGCACTGGTTGCCGGCCTTCAGTGGCGCCATCGGCGCCATTAGCCACGGGCTTCAGCCCGTGGTCCGCGTCCCCGCCGCAACACCCCTCTTGGAGCCGGCTTTAGCCGGGCTTCTTGGAGTCATGGGGTTCACCCCGTTCTCACCTCTCAACCGTAGCCGCGCCCTCCAGCTTCACGGTACCGATTTTCAGGGGAGACCGTGCAGAGGTCGTAGGGAAGAATGGTCCCAGGCGATGGCCGTTCTCCGCCCTTCGCGGTTCAGTATGTGATCTGATGCGGGCGGAGAGGGGTGTCCTTGAGGACAATTTGCTTTTCCGGGTCGAAGTGCATCGTTTTGTTCTGATAATAGGACTGCACGCCAAGCTCCACGGCGACGGTGATCTGGTATCCGGCGAAGGCGTCCTCAACGGGCGTCTCGCGCGTTCGAATGCAATGGAGGAAATTGTCCATGTGCGTCGGGCGCGGCTGCTTGGGAATCCGTAACGCTTCGACCTCGCGCTCCCGCCGCCACGAAGCGACCTTCGTCTTGACCCATTCGCCCTTCAGCCCGGCTTTCTCGCATTTTTCCTTAAATTCTTTCTGGAAGGGACCCTCCGGAGCCACGGCGACTCCATCTTGATAGACAAAGCATGCCGCCTCGTGTCCGCGAACCATCTCCGGTCGCCCTTCCTCATTGACCATCGTCCCGTCCATCACGACCATGTGCTGGCTCGGATATTCGATCATCGTGATATACGTGTCGTAGATGTCGCGGTCGAACTCGACATATTGCCCGCCCGCGGAGGTGACGAGCTGAGGAAATTCTCGGGGGATCATAATGAGAAGACAGCCGAGTGTGTGACACAAAAGGTCCGAAGCCGACCCGCCGCCATAGTCGCGGAATTTCCTCCAGCGGAAAAATCGCTCCGTGCTGAACGGCCGCGGCGGAGTCAGCCCGAACTTCGCGCCGTGCCACGTCTCCCAGTCGAGATTCGCTGGGCTACAATCCGGGTCAATGTTATAGTTCCACTGTCCTTCCTTCGAGTTGCGGCACCAGCTCGCCTCGGTAATGAGAAGTTTTCCGAGGACGCCGGACTGAACCACCTCTTTTGCCCGCCAGTACTCGTCGAAGGACGCCATCTGATTTCCGACCTGGACGACTCGCTTGGCTCGCTTCGCGGTCTCATAGACTTTTCTGGCGTCGTCAATGTTGATCGTCATCGGCGTCTCGACATAGACATCCTTCCCCGCTTCGCAGGCATCGAGAGTCATCTTCGCATGCCAGTGCCACGGAACAGCGACGATCACGCCATCCACGTCTTTCTGGCTGAGAAGCTCGTGATAATCCCGAAACGCCTTTCCCCCGCAGGTCTCCTTCGCCCGCTGAAGCCTCGGCTCGTACAGGTCGGATACCGCCGTTACCTGGACGTCTCCGACATCCGTCGTCCTTTTGACCAGTTCCCTCAGATGCGTCCCTCCTCGCCAGCCAACGCCGATGATTCCGATGTTGACCTTTTCGTTGCTGCCGATGACTTTGCCTTCCGCCGGCGCCGCGCGCTTTCCCGCCATCGTTGCACGCAATCCAGCGACGATGCCGCTGGCTACCGTTCGCAGAAATTCCCTTCTACTTGTGTTTTTGCCACCGCTCATGTCCTTGCCCTCCCTTCCTTGGATAGCGAGGCTTCATTGATCCTGACCGTTCTCGGCCCAGAACTGCCGAATCTGCTCGGCATAGTCTTTGGCAATTAGCTCCGTCGGCGAATAGACGTACCAGTCTCTCGGGAAGAGCGAATGATACTCCGCGCGGGCGAAGCGCTCACCTAACAGCGCGATGATTCCGCGGTCGTTCTCCGTGCGGATGACTCTCCCCGCCGATTGCACAACCCTGTTCATGCCCGGATAAAGATACGCATACTCGAAACCCGCTCCGTATTGCTCCTGAAAGTACTCTCGCATCAACTCCTGCTCAAAACTGTACTTCGGCAAGCCCGGCCCGACGATAATCGCGCCGATCAGCATCTCGCCCGGATAGTCAACGCCTTCCGCGAAGATGCCTCCCTGCACCGCAAGCACGAGATAGCTTTGCCCGCCTTCCGTGAGTTTCCTCAGCAAATCAGACCTCTCCCTCTCGGACATCGCTCGCTCCTGCCGCAGCACCACGAAACCGGACGGAGAGACATACTGTCCGACCGCGTCCAGGTACTCGAAGCTCGGGAAGAAAACGAAGTAGTTGCCTTTCTTGACCGAGACGATTTCCTCAATCGTGCGAGCGGTCTGCTCGTAGGAACGGCGCCGCATTCGGTAGGTCGTCCACAAGCCTGGCACGACGATGATCTTCCTGTTCTCCGGCGGAAACGGCGAAGGAAATGAGACGAGGCGGGTTGCATCCTTATCGAAGCCGAGGACGTCCCGGAAGAATTCCGGCGGCACCAGAGTTGCCGACATGGCGACAGTAGCGTGGAAGCCGCTGATTCGCTCCGCGAGGAAACGCGACGGGTCCTTGCACAGTATTTTTAGCACTTCACTCTCGCCTTCGCCGTCGTAGAGGTACGAGAACTCCTCGCCCTTAAGCTGGAGCACTTCATAGAACGAATTGAAGTCGTGGTAGAATCGCTCAAAGGGATCGTCCGGGGCGGAAAGGCGTTGCGTCTTCTTGTGCAAGAAATAGCGCAGCATGACCGACTCGATCCTCCCCTTTTCCTCGTCGAAGAAAGAGAAATCTATCTCGACCGGAAATTTCGTCGCCCCTTCAAACCGCTCTTTGCCTTCCTTCATCAGCCGCGCGAAGTGCCTGTCCAGAGGCTGAAGCGCCTTGGCAATTTCTCTCAAGACCGAATCCTGCGAGTTCGTCGCTCGCGCCATGAGCGAGCGGATGTCGCTGCGCCTCAGTTCGGGGGAATAATAGTCCCGCCCACGCGGATAGAGGTTGTGAGCCTCGTCAATTATCAGGAGGATGTCGTCGTATTTCTGTTCTGCGAAAAAGCGCCGGAGATAGACTGTGGGGTCGAACACGTAGTTGTAATCGCAGACGACGACCGAGGCGTAGAGGGAGACGTCGAGCGATAACTCGAACGGACAAAGTCTCTCGTCCACCGCCCTCGCATAGACCATCTCCGGCTCAATGACTTCTTTCCCCAGGAGGTCCTGGACGGCAGACGACAACCCAAGCCTGTCGTAGTAGTTCCTCGCGAAGGGGCAGAAGTCGGGGTGACAATAGAAGACATCGTTGGCGCACATCTTCTCTTTCGCGCGCAAACAAATGCACGACACTGTCCGCCACCCCCCAACGGTCATGCGAAGCGTCTCCGCGACGATCTTCTGCTGCGTCGTCTTCGGCGTGACGAAGAAAATCCTCATCTTGTTCTCAAGGGCATACCGGAGAGAAGGGAAGATGGCCGCGACGGTTTTTCCAATTCCGGCGGGAGCCAAGAGGAGGAGATTCTTGCGGCGCTCGAGCGATTCTTGAACTGCGTCCATCATCTCCTTCTGATACTTCCTCATCTCGGGGAATGGGAAAACCAGCGCTTCCGCAGTCCTTCGGAGTTGAGCCTCGCGAAGTTTCTTTTTTCTGTGCTCCTCCAGAATGCCGCGAACTCTCCCCACGACGAGGCGGCGTATTCTTTCCGGGTCGAAGTCAACTTCCACCCTCTCCGTCGAGCGATCGTCGAGCCCGACGAAGACCAGGTAAGCGTCCACCTCCTTCCCCGTCTCCTTCGCCAGCAGGAGCATATATACCTGCACCTGCAAAATGCTCGTCTCAAAGAGCCCCTCTTTGATCGCCTCGATGACCTCCTTCGTCGAAATAACCGACTTGACCTCTTCGACAACCAGCTTCCCCCGACGTTCATAGACGCCGTCTATCCGGCCCTGCACGACAGCCGTGTAATTGTCCACCTTCATCTCGTGCTTGACATACACTTCTTTTCTATAGGAGGCGAGAGATTCTTCTCTCTCGGTTTGGTGGTCCTTGTGCGCGTCCCTCCCGAGAGAAGCGCGGGCCGGGAGAAGCTCCGTGGCGACAATGGAGCCCAGGACAGTGCTCGGAGAGACAAGGTCCTTGACGCTGAGGCGAATCACCTTTCGCTTGTCATCAATTGTTATTGCCATGCCTGAGCCACACGCTATAATTGGTCGTAGATAATCGCTGGCTTCATGGGACCTCTCATGCTCGAAGCCTGCGCGGAATGATGATACAATCGGAAGACCACACCGAGAAGACAAAAGCTTGCGTGTTGGGCCCATGGCCCGGAAAGGTCCCCCAGCGGGACGAGGCGCCGACAAGGAGAGCCGGCGACAATGACGGAACCCGAGTACGAGGAACTCAGCCGACAAGCCGATGAAGCTGCTTCCCGGGGAGAGGAGCAAACTGCTCGGGAACTTCTGGAGACGGGCCTCGCCGCGGCGAGGCAGGGCGGCGACCGAGCCTTTGAGGACTTCCTTCTTGCGGAACTGGACTGTCTTGCAGGCCATTACGAGTCCGCCCTTGATCATTACGACGCGGCCCTGTCCCTGGCTCCCGAAAGGCCTCTCTTCGCAAGGTCTCGCGGAGTGGCGCTCAGCAACCTCGGCCGATACCAGGAAGCCATCGAGTGGTTTGACAAGGCTCTATCAGTCAACCCGAACGACTACGACTCGCTTCGGGACAGGGGCGTGGCCCTCGGCTACCTCGGCCGATACGAGGAGGCGATCGGATGGATGGACAGGGCTCTGTCAGTCAACCCGAAGGACTACCACTCGCTTCGGGAAAGGGGCGGGGCCCTCGGCAACCTCGGCCGACACCAGGAAGCGATCGAATGGTTTGACAAGGCTCTATCCGTCAACCCGAACGACTACCACTCGCTTCGGGACAGGGGCGTCGCCCTGGGCCACCTCGGCCGACACGAAGAAGCCATCGAATGGTTCGACAAGGCTCTATCACTCAACCCGAAGGACTACCACTCGCTTCGGGACAGGGGCAGCGCCCTCGGCAACCTCGGCCGACGCCAGGAAGCCATCGAATGGTATGACAAGGCTCTATCCGTCAACCCGAACGACTACGACTCGCTTCGGGGCAGGGGCGTCGCCCTCGGGCACCTGGGCCGATACCAGGAAGCCATCGAATGGTTTGACAAGGCTCTGGCCGTTAACCCCAACGACTACGACTCGCTTCGGGGCAGGGGCGTCGCCCTCGGCAACCTCCGCCGACACCACGAAGCGATTGAATGGTTTGACAAGGCACTGGCCGCCAAGCCGGACGATTACCACTCGCTCCGGGGAAAGGGCGTCGCGCTGAGCTACCTCGGGAAGCACCAGGAGGCCATCGAGTCGTTCAACAGGGCACTGGCCGTCAACGCACGAGATGCCAGTTCGCTTCGGGGGAAGGCGTTCTCGCTTCACGCACTCGCCGACGGAGAACACGCTCTCGAAGCCATAAGGGCTTCTCTGGAGGTGGAGCCAGATAACTTTGCGGCCCGGTTGTTCAGATGGTTCCTGGAGGCGCCGGCCAAGGTTGCCAGTGAGGCTGCTGAAGAGGAACGCCGGCGAGCAGAGGAGCGAAGGCAGGAGGAGATATGCCGCGCTAGGCTGGAAGCGTGGGAGGCCCTGACGGCCCGGTCCGCTCACAGGATAGGGAATCTGACTTTCGGGATACGAGGGGCGCTCCGGGAGTTATCTTTCATGAAACTTCCCGGTGAGGGCAGGGAAGAACTAAAAACCATCACCGAATGCGTCGAGAGAACGGAGGCCGTCCTCGGCGAGTTCAAAAGGTTTGTCTCGCCTTTGAGATTGAACCCTCAGCCCTGCGATCCATGCGACGTGATGCACAGAGCCGCCAGGCGAGTGGGCGATGAGCTGAAAACGATAACCCTCGAGTGCGACCTCCCTCCCGGGGAGACAACGATTGTCGCCGACGCGCAACTGATAGGGGAAGCGGTTGAAGAGCTTCTCATAAATGCCACGAGGGCTTTGAAAGGGCGCGGTACAATAAGGCTGGCGGTTAGGAGCGCGACCGAAGTTCCCGCGCAGCTCCTCCCGCAACGCAATAACAGACAATACGTGGTTCTTTCGGTGGAAGACAATGGGCCTGGAATCAAGCCGGAGCACGCGCAGCGCATCTTCGAGCCTTTTTTTTCGACGACCATTGGAGGCACGGGGCTGGGTCTATCCATAGTCCGCAGAACGGTCGAGGCTCACGGCGGGGTCGTCCGAGAAGTGGGCACTTATGGAAAAGGAGCAAGGTTCGAGATTTTCCTTCCGATGAAAGGAGGCGATTCTGATGGCGAAATTCAAGGTTCTCATAGTTGATGACGAGGAGCCCGCACGCGAGGGAATGCGGAAGGCGCTCGAACGCGAGGGAACCTACGAGGTATATGTGGCTGAGTCTCTCGACGCGGCAAAGACCGAGATCGAAAAGCAGAAAAGGTTCGATGTAATCGTCGTGGACCTGTGGCTCCCCGAAGGAGAGGGGGCCGGGGCCGACATCGTCAGATGGTTCACGGCCAAATCCACCACAACCGTAGTGATAACCGCCCATGCCTCTATCGAGACCTGCGCGGAACTCATGAGGGCTGGCGCATACGATTACATAGACAAGACCAAGGGAGATCCGTACGATAGACTTCTGAGATCCATCCGCCAAGGTCTCGAAGAAAGGGCTCGGCCGAAGCCGGACCTCAACGCCCTGTGGGTTAGCAACAATCTGCCCATGCTTTTGGAGAAATACGCGGGGAAGTATATCGCAGTGCTCGACCAGGAGGTGGTCGCGGAGGCGCCTACGGAGCAGGAACTGCGCAAGAACCTGGCGGACGCGTTCCCAAAGCAAAATCCCATGATAGTTTCCATTCCCGCCAGGGATGCGCGGAGCCGGATAGGAATGATTCGCGAACAGGTTATCAGAAACTTCTCGGCCAAGAGGTGAACCTCGATGGGGCAGACCTTCTTCCAAAACGGACACTTCTACACGTTTTGCGCGCGATTCCCCGTTGACGGTCAAGGCAGGCCGATGGTCCCCGTGTTTATGTCACCGGGCCACGGAACCTGGCAGCCCTTCATCATGCTCGCCGATACTGGAGCCGATGATACGTTGATGCCCGAAGGCGACGCTGGCGGTTTAGGCATCTGCGATGTCACCTCTGGGGTCTTCGCCGAACTTGGAACCGCATGCGATGGCAAGGTTGGAGCATACTTTCACTGTCTCCTCGCTTTTGTCCCCGGGATTGACGTCCGTTTCCCAGTTGTCGTTGGCTTCTCTCGCGGCACTTCCTCACGGCTCCTCGGTAGAGCGGATATGGTAACGGAGTTCGCCGTCGCTTTCGACTCCAAGGCCGCCTATTTCCTCAGGGACTGAGCGTCTGATGACAAGTCCAGCATCCCACAGACTTCTGTTGCCTGACCAGCTCGTGGTCGGGGCTTATGTGGTCGGGATAGTCGCGTACGGGTGCTATTTTCTCAAAAGGAGCCGGACGGTGGAGGGGTTTGCCGTCGGCAGCCGCTCCATGCCCGGTTGGGCGCTCGGTCTATCCGTCCTGGGCACCTACCTGAGCAGCATCACCTTCCTCGCTTACGCGGGCGATGCGTACAAATCCGACTGGAGCCGGTTCGTTTTCAGCCTGACAATCCCCATCATCTGCGTCGTCGCGTCTGTCTCCTTCATCCCTCTTTATCGCCGAAAGCTGAGGATATCCGCCTACGAGTACCTCGAGGAGCGTTTCCGCCCCTGGGCGAGGTCCTACGCAGCACTGAGCTTCGTCCTCCTTCAACTCGGCCGCGTCGGGACAGTGCTCTATTACCTGGCTGTCGCTTTCTCCGAATTCATCGGCGTTGACCTCGTCTTCATCATCGTGGTTCTCGGCATCGCGACGACAATCTATACCGTCCTGGGCGGAATCGAAGGAGTCGTTTGGACGGATGTGGTTCAGGTTTTCATTCTGCTCGGCGGCGCGCTCGCCTGCGCCGCGATTCTGGTGTTCAGGATGCCAGGAGGACTGGGCCGAATCTTTTCCGTCGGTCGCGCGGAGAATAAATTTGGCCTTGCCGGTTGGTCTCTCAATCTCGCGCTCCCGACATTCTGGGTCATCTTCATCTACGGCATCGTCGAGAATCTCAAGAACTTCGGCGTGGATCAGAACTATATTCAGCGGTATCTGGCCGCGAAGTCCGACAGAGAGGCGAGGAAAGCCCTCTGGCTCGGCGGGCTGACGTATGTCCCCGTGTCCGCCATTTTTCTCTTCATCGGCACAGCCCTTTTCGCCTATTACAGACTCCACACTGCCAGCCTGCCCGCAAGCCTCCGCGCTTCAGGCGGCGCAGACCGAGTTTTCCCCTTCTTCATCGTCACGGAGCTACCCGTGGGCGTTCGTGGGCTTCTGGTCGCCGCGATCTTCGCCGCCGCCATGAGCACGATTGATTCCAGCGTGAACAGTTCCGCCAGCGTCGCCGTCGCCGACTTCTATCGCCGCTATTTCCGTCGGGGAGCGGGCGATCGTCAGTGCCTTCGCGCCCTGCGAATGGCCAGTTTGGCATTCGGCGTTCTGGGCACCGGAGCCGCCCTGGCGATGATCGAGGCGAAGTCTGCTCTCGACGTCTGGTGGCAAATCTCTGCCATATTTGGCGGAGGAATGCTCGGCCTGTTCTTGCTCGGTTTGCTGGTCAGGCGCGCACGCCATGAAAGTGCTCTCGTCGGCGTCATCGTCAGCGTCGCTGTCATCGCCTGGGCGACTTTCGCGAGAGGTTTGCCCGGGAGCTGGCAGTGGCTCGAATGCCCGTTCCATAAGCACCTGACGGGGCTTCTCGGCGCGGCATCCTTGCTCGTCGTCGGAGCAGTTATTGCGCTGGTGATCTCGCGGCGGAAGAGAGTCGCGCCGGGAATTTCCGGAGCGAAATAGAATGCATCATTTGATGCGGAGAGGTCTGCATCGCATCGCGAGATTTGAAATCTCGCGGAGGAGAACTTCGTCGCTGTGAACATCTCGATGGAGGGTCAAAAATGGGTAAGCTGATTGTCCTTTTTCTTGTCGCTGGATTCTCGGGCTGCTCGGTTGGTCGTGCTGAAAGTGGCAAGCCGCACTTGAAGGGGGAGCTGATTTTTCAGAAAGTTGAGGGCTACCCGAGCTGCCACGCGGGCACGATCGTCGAGCTCCCGAACGCCGGTCTTCTCGTTGCCTGGTACGCCGGGCGACAGGAGAAGGCTCGCGACGTTGCCGTCCTCTTCTCCCGCCGACCGCAGGGGGCTGCCGAATGGTCAGACGTGAAGGTGCTTGTTGACACACCAAACAAATCGGAGGGCAATCCCGTCCTGTGGTGCGACCCGAAAGGCACGCTGTGGCTTTTCTACGTCACGATGGAGGGGAACGGCTGGACGACGTGCAATATCAAATACATGAAATCGAAGGACAATGGAGCTACCTGGTCTGAGCCGGTCTTTCTGCGAAAGGAGCTTGGCTGGATGACCGGCACGAAGCCTCTCGTCCTGAAGAACGGTGAGACCCTGCTTCCACTCTACGACGAAGAGAACGTGTCAAGCGTCTTCATGATCTCAAGCGATGGCGGAGAAACCTGGCAGAAAACGGGCCCCATCAAATCGAGTCCCGGGAACATCCAGCCGTCCGTCGTTCAGCTCAAGGACGGCTCGCTGCTCTGCTACATGCGCACGTGGGTTGCTGGGAAAATGTGGCAATCCACCAGCCGGGACAACGCCCGCACCTGGTCGCCGGCAACCAAGCACGACCTCCCCAACTCCGGCTCGAGGCTCGATATGGTCAAGCTCCAAGGCGGCGAGCTCGTCCTCATCTTCAACAACACCCCGAGAGGACGAACACCCCTGTCGGCAGCACTTTCGACCGACGAGGGCCAGACCTGGCCTCTCATCAAGAACCTCGAAACCGAGAGGGGCGAGTATTCCTATCCCGCAGTCATTCAAACCCGCGACGGCCTCATCCATGTCGTTTACACCTACCGCCGCACCCACATCAAACACGCCGAATTCAACAAGGAGTGGCTCATATCGGATGATAAGTAGCGCGGTTGTCGGCAGCATACAGTGTCTTCGGATCGGACCTACTCGTATGCCGGAACCCCTGTTTTCTGCCCGACCCAGTCAAGAACGCTCTTGAACACCGGACAGTTCTCACGGCCGTTTTCCAAGAAAAGAAGACTCCCGACATCCTGAACTCTGCTCAAGATAGCTGGAGCATCTTTGGTATCACGGTAGGCTCGCTTCGTTTTGGCGTGCCCCCCGCCTGAAAACCAATTGGGGGCAAGGGGGCAGTGTCTCCGGATTCAGCCGCAAAAGCCTCTTTCAGCCCTATTCCCAGCGCGAACCTCCAAAAGCATTTGCTACCCGCTCTCCAACCAGCGCGCTCCGGGGGTTTATGAATAATCCAGGTTAGCCCCTCGACCGTCATTGGGATTTTGACGACAATATTGGGGGAGAGTCGTGCCAGCGGCTGTGCATTCTCGATGAGATCCTGTGCAGTGGAACCCATCGCTTCGACGTTCACCGGTCCAGTTACAGTAGAGCAAATCTCCTTGATGAGTTGGGAGAATTTCTTCACCGTTTGCGCAACCATAGATGGGTTGGTGGTAACTCCATCCAGCAGCGCTGTATCGTTCGCTCTCCGTATCGCATCAACGTCCGCGGAATCCAGGAACATTTTCATTGTCTTTTCCTTGCTGTGAATCAATAGGCAAAAGAGTCAGGACACGGGTTCGCCGATTAGAAAATGTACCCGTCTTTGGCAGCCACAATTCGTTGCAAGTCCTTGAGAGTCACATGACGGCCCGGCGGATCACCCAGCTCAGGGAATACCGCATCCGCTTCCTTGAAGTCCTCGTCCACCGTGTAGCGGCTCGTAGTGATTACACAATGCAATCCCGCCGCCTTCGCTGCGAGAAGGCCATTTCGACTATCCTCAATCACGAGACACCGGTCGGCCCTCACCCTCAGCCGCTCCCTCGCGAGATTATAGATTTCGGGATCCGGTTTCTTCTTCGATACGATGTCTCCTGCAAGAAGGAGCGCGAATTTCGACTGCCGCTCCTCCCCGAAAAGCTTCTCGACGATGAGCTCCACAGCTCTTTGGCTGGACGTCGAGCAGACGGCTAAAGCCACGCCATCCGCGATAGCTTCGTCAACCAATCGTTTCACCCCTGGGCGAAGGGGCAATTGTCGGCGTTCCACCATTTCCATGTAGAGGACTGTCTTCCGCAGATGGAGCTCCTTGATGAGCTCGTCGCGGTCATAGACACCCCGGGGCCAGCCCTTTTCCTCGAAGTGGAAGCGCATGCGCTCCTTGCCGCCGGCAATCTTCAACAAGTCTCCGTAGTGCTCGACGCCCCACTTGAATTTGTAGCCTCTCTCCGCGAACGCGAGATTGAATGCAATGCGATGTCCATCCCGCTCTGTGTTTGCTATCACACCGTCGCAGTCGAAAATTAGCGCTTCGATCATACGTTCTCCGTAGAGACCGAGCGCCCCGTGTTCTCGGTTCCTCACATGGTGAATTGTGTGTCGTTCGAAAAGCCCTTCTCCAGGTACGCCTTTATGCAATTCAAAAATCGGGCAGCATACACACCGTCAATGGCACGGTGATCGCAGGACAGGACGACCGTTATCAGGTCGCGCACGGCGATTGTTCCCCCGCGCGGCACGACCCGCTGCTCCACCGCTCTGACCGCAAGGATTGCGCACTCCGGTGGATTGATGATGGGCAGGTATTCCCGGATCGAATAGCTCCCGAGCGTGCTGACCGTGAAACTGCCAACACTTTTGGCGTTGACAAAACCTCGTCTCGCCGCCTCGGAATTCCTTCTGGAAATATCGGAAATCTCCGGGAGGCTTTTCTTGTCAGCATTGGGAATCACCGGGAGCAAAAGCCCATCCTCCACGATGGTGGCGACTCCAATGTTGACGTCCCTCTTGAGCACTACCCTCTCGTCGTCAACATGAGCATTCAACCGGGGAAAGTTGGCAAGAGCCAGGGCGCACGCTCTGATAATAATGTCCGTTATGGTTATATGTCTGCTCTTGTCGCGATTACACTGAAGACGCCATTTCAGCACCTCGGACATGTCCACGTCAAGGACGAGCTAAAAGTGAGGGATCGTCCGTTTGCTCAGCGCCATCCGATAATTTTCGCCGTGGGGATGTCCTGTCCCACTTGGAGCATGATGATGGGTGTCATGGAGTCGCGCCTCCCGGTCGCGGTACTCCTCGCGCGCCGCCGAAAAGCTCAATCTTCTGTGCCGCTTCATTTCTGATTCGGTCGAACTGGGCAGCTATCACGTTGGGAGGCTCATAGTCCTCGTCGTGGACCTCGTGGTACCCGGAATTCTCCATTTCGAGGGTCAACTCTTATCCACAGAACGTGACGCCTTCCACACGAAACGCCAGCACCAGCGCCGCCAGGTCAAAAAACGCCAACTCGTCCCCACCCAGCACGTTCGATCTCCTGGAGGGCTTTTCGGGCGGTCGTGTTGCTGACTTTGTATTGCCGGATGATCTCGTTCTCGGAGGGAACCTGCATCCCCGGGACCAAATCCCGGCTCGGGATCAAGCCGATAATGTCTCGGCTGATCTGAAAGTATTTCGGAATGTGTCGCTTCGCAGTCGGCATTGGGTGCAGTCCTCGCGGAGAAAACGACCTTTGACCCCTCAACGCCCGCAAATCTTAACGCACTAAGTTCCCCCGGTCAACGCGATTCCTCAGAGCCGCGTAATGCCTTGCCCTTGGGTGCCGAAGGTCATGGGCAATCCGACGCTAACCGATGGACTGCGTTACATCGCGGGTTGCTCTTCCCTTTTCTCCGCGCGTTTGATAAGGTAAAAAACGGTTGTGCACTTGATTGACCGCCCACCGGTCTGTGAGCGAAGTTCTTGAAAGAAGAAGGCGGGCAAGCGTCCACGACGGCTCGATTGACAAATGGGAAAAAAGGCAAAAGTCAAAGAGCAGCAAAAACCAAAGACGACGCCGATCCTTCTCTCGATCCTGCTGGCGGCGATTGTCCTTCTTGGGTTGGGGCTGAGGCTTTGCGGCATCGGGCATGGCTTGACCGAAGGAGAAGTCTATCATCCCGACGCACCCAAACAAATCTGGGCGGTAGAGATGTTCCGCCACGGCAACTACTTCTTTCGCCTCGGCAATTACTATTACGACGGGTACCCGTTTTTCTATTCGCGCATTGTGGAATATCTGTGGAGAGGTATCGGTCTCGCCAAACCCGCGCTGAAAGCCTTTTTTGGCGTTGACCTCGACAAACCGAGCAAAATGGCTCTCTTCTGGACCGCCCGCCTCGTCAATGTCGCCTTCTCGACATCGCTTCTCCTGATCATCTACGCAGTCGGGAAAAAGTGCCTCGACCGCACGACCGCCTTACTGGCTGCGGTCCTCCTTGCCATCAACCCCATGGACATCACAACGGCGCACGAGGCGACCAACGACACCACTATGTCGTTCTTCGCCAATCTGTCGCTGATCTTTGCGCTGAGGATGTTCAGCGCGGGCCGACCGCGGGACTACATCCTCGCCGGGGTTGCGGTCGCATTCACTTTCTCGGCGAAGTACCATGGAGGGATTGTCGGGCTGACCTGTCTTGTAGCTCACCTCTGCCGCTACTGGCCGCCCCGGAGACTCCTGGAGAAAAAGGCCCTTGCCCGCCTCGGCTTGCTGGGCGGTTCCTTCGTCGTTGGCTTCTGCCTGGCAACTCCCTCCATGTTCATCGCCCCGGGAAAGATCCTCCATGATGTTTGGCGGAAGTGCCGATACAGCTCTCGTGCGGGATTGACGCGGGAGCAACTCGCCGCCGGATTCTTCAACCAGGTCTGCTTCTCCATCGGCAAGAATTTTCCTGTCCTTTTGCGCTCCTTGGGGCTGGTGCTCCTGATTATGGCGTTCGCCGGCCTTGTGCGGTGCTTGACGAGAAGGAAGTCAACGGCTATCGTCGCCTCCTTCCCCACCCTCTACCTCCTGCTCATTTTCGTCTCCAAGCCCCTCTTCCATCGCGTCTATCTTTCAGCGGCGATGCCCGGGTTATCCCTGGCAGCCTCGGCTCTGATAGTTGAGATCGCTCGCTGGAGGAAGATTCGTGAGCTCAGGATGATTGCAGCGGTTTTGATCGTCGCCGCGGGCGCGTTTCACCTTCTGAAGGCGACAGTTACCGAGGACTTCTTTTATTCCCGTCGGGATACACGAAAGGCATCGAAAGAATGGGCGAGAGAGAACCTCCCATCGTTCTACCGCGTCAGGAGCAGTCCCTATACCTTTGAACTCGAGGGCTACGGCGAGGACGAGGCGCGCCCCTCCCGACAGATTTTCCTCCAGTCGAGCATAAAGCCTCAAAAGGTTCCACGGGGCTTTTTCTTGCTCAAAGAATTCAGCCTCGAGGACGATGCCCTCCCCATCTTCCGGAATCCGACGGTAAGGATTTTTGCGAATGACTCAGACTTTCTCAGAAAGGGCTTCTCGCTCCCGGTTTACCAGCGAATTCCCTCCCTCGACGGCAACGAGTTTATCTTCGCCAATGGCGCAGACTTCTACCGCGACGAGAAGGTGGTCGAATTTGGAAAGGACAAAGGGGTCTCACACATCCTTGTAGCACCGAAACCGGCAGAGGAAGTCCTGGTCATAGTGAGAAATGGTTCCCCCCCGGGGGATGTCCGGGTATCTCTGGGAGGAGTGAAGTGGGAACCATACTTGGAGCCTCACCAGGTCCGCTGGAAGCGGCTCTCCGGCTTGCGGAAAATGTTTCCTTCGGGGCCTTCTCAATATCTTTACAACCTGTCCGCGTCCACCAACGCGGCGAAAGTATGGATGATGCTGGCGCTCACCCCGGAACAGAAGGGGACCGCGCTCTATCAGATCGGAGAATACGGGGCCGCATATCCTTTCCTCGCAGAAGCGGCCGAACGGAGCACCAGCCCCGTCCTCGCCGCGATGGCTTTCATCTCCGCCAAGCTTTCGCAGTTGGAGATGCGTGAGGGCACGAAGGCCCTTTTGGACAAGGCGGCTGTCCTCAGCCAGGAGATGAATGCGAAAACGTTCGCTTCCGCGCTTGGCATTTTGGACGATTACTTCCGAGAGTTACCCTACTATTCGGTCGAGGCCGAGAGAGGCCGGCCGCTCGGCTTCAGCGCCGTCGAGGACACAGCCGCCTCAGGAGACAAAGCCGCCGCGCCCGAAACCGACCAACCGGCCGCGGGAGTCTGGGAGATAGGAACGCCTCCTCTTTTCCTGGAGCCCGGTTGCTATCTCGCCCGGGTTAACGTGAAGTACCGGGGAAGCGCCAACGACAACGCCACCTTTAAGATCGGACTCGTTGAGCCGCGGACGCAGAAGTTTCTTTCCGAGAAGACGTTCCCTGCGAGCTCTTTTTCGGCTGCCTACAGCATCGTCGAGTTCCAGTTCGAGAAGCCGGTGGAGCTCCCCGAATGCCAGATCACTATCCGCTGCGATCGCTATGTCCCCCTCTTAGTTGACCAGTTTGAAATCCGGCCCGATCCCATTTCCTCGATTTCAACTTTGAGCCGACTTCTCCGTCTCGTAAGAGAGCCTCCTGCTTCCGATGCCACGATTGGTCCCCTCGACTACTCGCCGTTGGTTCAGCTTGGCTTGCGGTACGCGGAGCGGGGAGACGGACACAACGCTCTCCAATGCTGCCTTCTCGCCCACAAGCTGAGGCCCGACCTCGCAAAGCCAATCGAGCAGATGGAGCGGCTCACCTCCGGGCTAAGCGCCGAAGACAAGGAGAGGCTTCAGAACATCGTGTCCAAAGCGCGAGCGGACGTGCAGCCCAGCGACTTCCGTGAAGTCGCCGTCTCTTTCGGAAAGAACATTCGTCTCACGGGCTATGCCATCAACCGAGGACCGCATCAGCCCGGTCAAAAAATCCGCATGACCATGTACTGGAAAATCGAGAGAGACTACGTTGTTCCCCCGGACATGATTGTGTGGGTCCATTTTCTCGACGAAAAAGGAAGCATTGCATTTCAACTCGACCACGTCCTCCTCGACGATATTTCCATCCCGGAAAAGCCTGAACGGCTCGAACGCCTGCTCAAGTCCGAGGAGCAAATCCCCCCGACTGCGATCCCGGGGAGGTATCGAATCAACGTTGGCTTGTGGAGACCTGTGAGAGATGAACGACCGGCAATTTCGGAGACGGACCTCCCCCATGAGCGCGACTCGGTCATCATTGGCGAGGTTACGATCGGCGGTCCTTCCGGGTAGCTGTAGGAGTCCCGCGCCACCATGGTTTTCGGTTGCAGAAGACGATGCCGCTGGTTTCTCCGACGACGCGGTCGTTGACCCACAGGATGCCATCTGCTATCGTTTGTCAATGAAAATCAAATCTTTGGAGAGAGGTGCTGTCATGTTCAGGATACGTAAGTTCAAATCGTTTATCACTCTTGCTCTGGTCGGATTATTGGCGGGATGGCAAACGGCGGTTTCGGGCGGTGAAGAATCTTCGGGCGGCAAACCTCCGGCCGGACCGGCAGAGCCGCGCTCCGCTGTGACTGTGGGGGAAGGAACGCAGCTTACCATCGGAGGGTTCGACATCGCGACCGCCGACGAGCTCCCCGGCATCATCGAGAAACTTAAGCGAGAGCTTCCTCGGATGAAAGCCGCTGGCGTAACCAGCCACGAGACCTATGTGCGATGGAACCTCGTGGAAACGTCCCCCGGCAAATTCGACTTCTCCCTCTACGACCAGATTGCCAAGCTCGATCAGTCGTTTGGAATCAAATGGGTGCCTTTTCTCATCATCGGCCCCGGCTATGCCACGCCCGACTGGTTTTACAAGAGCGAGGATTCCGTCAAATACGTCTGCCTCGAACACGGGGAGCAGAGCGCGGTCGAATCGCTCTGGAATCCGCATTTGCGCGGGCATGTCTCTCGGTTCATCAAGGAATTTGCCGCGCACTATAAGCCCATGGGCGTGATTGAATCGGTCCTCCTCGGCATTACCGGGAACTACGGCGAGGCAATCTATCCCGCGACGTCCGGAGAGGACTGGACTTCGCTGACGCACGGCAAATACCACTCGCATCCCGGCTTCTGGGCGGGTGATCCCTGCGCGGTCAAAGACTTCCAGAGATGGCTGAAAGACAAATATGAAAATACGGCCGCCCTTAACCGCGACTGGAAGACCAACCACCGCGAATTCTCGACGGTCACGACATTCCTTCAAAAAGACGCCCCCTCGACCATCGCGTGGCTCGACATGATTCACTGGTACAAGGACAGCATGAACGATTGGGCGGCATTCTGGATGAAGACAACTCGCAGGCATTTCCTTGACACCGACATCTACCTCTGCACCGGGGGAGACGCCGAGCCGAGACACGGCTCCGATTTCGGAGACCAGTGCAAGACTGCTGCTTCCGTGGCCGGTGGCGTGAGGATTACCAATGAGGGCGATTCGTATCCGGTCAACTTCTCCCTGACGAGGTGGGTCGCTTCTGCGGGCAAACTCTATGGGGCGTATTACGGATTTGAGCCAGCGGGCGGCGTCAGTCCAAACGGCGTCGCCGGTCGCTGCTACAACGCGACCGCTTCCGGTGCCAAGCAGCTCCATCACTACTTCGGAAACGTCTTCGCATCCCCGCAGGCGGAACAGAATTGGCTGAAAGCGGCGCCGTTCTTTCAGAAAAGAAGGCCGAAAGTGGAAGTCGCCGTCTTCTATCCCACGACGGACATTGAGCTTCATGGGCAGGGTTTTCTGCGATACCCGGCGCAGTTGCGCGACTTCTTTGACTTTGATTACCTCAGCGAGGGGATGATCCGAGACGGTGGGCTGAAGTACTACAAGGTTCTCATCCTCATGGAAGGGCACACCGCTGACGTATCAACCCTGAGGCGGATCAGGGACTGGTGCCTCTGGGAAAACGGGATTGTGTTTGCTTCCAAAAGTAGCCCCCGTCTCAAGACCGTGGAGGGGGACGATCTTCTTTACCGGCGAATTCTCGAGACGGACGGGGCGATCGTAGATGAGGGGCCGAGGGAAGGATACTTCATTTTCATCGCGAAAAAGCTGACCGAGTTGCCCGTCCTTTCCCGCGACACGAGAGAAATCGTCGCCGAGGACTCCAAGACGCGGAACCTCTATTTCACGCTCTTCGAGGATGGGGAAATTCTCATACTGAACCAGAATCCGACGGATGTAACGTGGGGTTTCACCTGCGGCGGCAAGTACATGAGACCGACAATCCCCGCCTACGGCATGTGGTCTTCAAAAACGGGTGGAAGTGCTCGTCCCTGACCGTCAGCAGCCCGGTCATTCGTACTGCCAGTGGGCGACCTCGATTGTGAAGACGCTTGGCTCGCCCGGCGGGGCTTTGGTGGGGTCGCTCAGGTCGTTGTCGTAGGACCAATCGCGGTTCGGAGCGGTGTAGTGGGGGGCACCGTAGAGCCAGTGGCCGGTCGCAATCTGACTCACCCACGCTGCAACCAGAGACCCGCGATACGTGAGCGTCTTTCCGGTCCACTTTTCGAGGAACCGGGGCATGTTCTCGACGCCGCCGTTGTAGTCGCCGGGAGAAGTTACCGTGTTGCCCGCGACGATTGCTGCGTTGACCGTCGTGTTCGAGGCAACGCGGTTGTCCAGGCTCTTCTGGCTGTTCTCATCCTTCCAGTTGTTGGAAAGGATGTTCACGGCGTCGCAGGCGACGCTGGCGGGTTTCTTGTTGACGGTGTTGTAATCCCCCCACATGTACAGCGGGTTATCGGTAGCGACGGTGAGACCTCGGCTCGGAAGTTCCTTTCCGTTGACTAACCGCACGCCGTCCTGCTTGGACGAACTGCTTCGGTGGTCGGAAACATAGAGAATCCCGTTCGCGGGAGATTTGCCACTCGCGCGCAGTTTGGCGACGTCAACTTCCGTGACAGAGACTGTTTTTCCCTCGCGGTAGTTGTAGAAGGTTTTCGTCGAGATGGGGTTGAGCCTGTTGCCCGGGATGTTCGGGTCGGGATAGGTCAAGTCCACCGGGTTTCCGGACTTGTCGTAGGCGTTTCCGTCAATGATGCTCAGGTCCGCTCTGTAACCGTACTTCAGGCCCCGCTCTTCGGGGCTGTCAGAAGGGTCCCTCCGCTCGATCAGTTCGCGAGGTTGCTCTGGGGTCGCAAGGGGAAGACGAAGAGGACTGACGTGGTGCGCCGCCGTGGCGACCTTGCCATCCCAGCGGTTCTGGGACTCAAGCGTCCAATCCGGGTGGCTGCTGTCAAGCCATGTTCCGTCCTGATTCAGCATAGTCTGGTATGTCCCTTCGCCGTCCTTTATCTGGACCGGGCCAGCGAGAAGGCGCTCGGAGTCCTTGCGCCGGTGGTAGATGTTGCCGACGCATGTGACGATAGAGTCGAAACTGAGGGACGCGGATGGCTCCGCGGCCATGTAGATGTCTTTATTGCAGTGGGCCGGGCCGAGGACGCTCATAGGTGCACCGGGCAGGATTTCCAGGTCGTCGCTGTTGTAGAAGATCGCGAATTGGAAGACGGGGATGAACTGAGCCTGGACTTCCTGGCTAATGGCGACCCTCAGGTTATGAAAATGCGCGGATGATACCCCTGAGGCGATTTTGATCTTTTGGATTTGGCCGCCAAGCCCCTTGAATGTGCCCCACTCCAACATGCTGTAATAGGGTGCCCCGTCCCTGGTCACCCCGAATTCGTCAAACGTGAAGCCCTCATAGGCGGGAGGGGTGATTGCTGCCAATTCCTCCTCAGTATGCCCCTGCCCTCTCGAGTACAAAACCTTGAGCTGAGCAACGGCTTTGTCAATTCCGGCCTGGGCGACGTAGAACGCACGGGTGGCCTCCGCGTCGCGGCGGGCCTGCTGGAGGTCCGAGCTCGTCAGGTCCAGGAAGGCCGCCGAACCGATCGCCAGCACCAGAGCGAGGACGAGCACCACAGCCAAGGCGATGCCTTCCTGGCGGGCGATTCGATGTCGGTGGTTCATCAATGCGCCTCCTCCAGTTTTTTGCTGTTCCTGGGCGCCACTCTGGTGACGAGGCAGGCAGTGATCCACCCACCCCTTACTCGCTCCTGGCCCAGCACTCGAACCTCGACCGTGCCGTCCTGCCGTTGAGTGAAGTGCAGGTCGGTCTTGTAGTTATCCGTGACCCAAGGGGATTCTGAGCGCGACGGGTCATAGATGGTTTGAACGTCCCCCCCGTCGGTTCGGTAAGCCAACTCGTTTCCGTTCAGATAGAACTGCCTTGTAGTGCCATCCACACCGCTCTTGAACTCAACCATTTGCGGGCCGAGCACAGCGATTTCTTGAGCTTCGCGAAGCCCGTGCTGCCGGGTCTCGCTGACGGAACGGTGCCCCTGTACCATGCGCTGCACGGCCGTGGCCACCTTTCGCTGTAACACTACCTGCACGCTTCCCCGGTGCCAGGTGCGAAGACACATCAGATACATTTCCACCAGCACGGCGGAGAGCATCACAAACACCGTTGAGGCGACGAGCACTTCAATTAGTGTGAACCCGCGCCATGACCGCGGCGACAGCCCGCCGTGCGCTCTGGTGCAGTCTCGTTCCATCGTTCCCTCTCAATGCTCTGCAATCAGTGTGTCCAAATGAACTGTCACGGAGGTGCGGCCGCCAAACGAAACACACGTCCGCGTGACACTGACATGGACCGGTTTGCATCGGTCGTTCCCGCCATCCCCATCCACGTCTATTTCTTCCTCGACGGTGTCACCGTCACCGTCAAGGTCGCTGCGATCGTCCACTTCGACGCGCAGGTCTCCCAGCGCATCATCATCCGTGCCCCACTCGAGGTCGGGGCCAGGATCTATCGTCACCTGGCTTGGGCCTTGGTCTCGGACATCCTCGTAGAGCCCCGCGGTGAGTTCCTCGACCTTGGCCTGAAGGAGGTTGATCCCCTGGGTGGAATAGCGCGCGTTCGTAGCGGAAAAACACCCCATGACAAATGAGGTCAACGTGCCCCCGACCGTGAGACCGAGCAAAGCCAGAGCGACCATTGCTTCCGCAAGGGTGATCCCGGATTGACCGCGTGTGGTTTTTCCCATAGTTCTGGTCCTCGGCAGACTCAACGCTGCAACTTCTGTACCAACGAGCCGGAAGCCGGAGGACCGGGATGCGAAACACATTCGTGAGCTGGCCGCCGAAAGATGAGCAAATGGGACACCCGCGAGCGCAATCCATTGAACGCTCGGCCCTTACGCGACAGTCAACGGAGGGTGCGCTCCACCTGGCCCACCCTCACGCACGTCTTGCGAGACGGGATGAGGGTGGCTGTCTGTCAAATCTCTCCCCAGGTGATTCTCTTCACCGTCCAGACGCGGATATCGCCGATCATTCCGGCGGGAAGATGTCTGACAACATCTGGCACCTGATAAATCGAAGGAACGTTCTGTCCCATGTCGAAGTAATTAGAGAAGAACGTTCCTGCGACGCTCGTCTGCTTCTGGGAAATAATCTGGTTCTCCGCATAGAAAACCCCCATTACGTTGATGCCTGCGGAGTTGAAGTTGATCAGGTTGGCCGCCATCACGCCCAGAATGTCCACTGTCGGGTAGGTGCTGTAGGAGGACGTTAAGAGATTGCAGTTAATGCCCACGCTCGTCGCCGACACAAGAGCGCCTTTCCCCTGATATAGGATGGTCTTGTCGCTCCCCGCCTTGTTGAAGTTTACGTCCCCTTCCACAACGACGATCCCGCGGACTGTCAGGCGCCCGGTTCCATCCATGCTGATTTCCCCCTTCGCGCCTGAGTAGGAGAAAGACGAAGTCGGGGTGATACCGCGCAACTGGTTCAATTGCTGCTGGTTGGAAATCACGAGAGCGTTGGCTCGGAGGTAACCGAGATAGCTTGCGTAACCCCCATACGGCTCCGATAATCGCGGAAACTCAATGTCAAACTCGGCGAGATCGTACGGGTTGTATTTGCCGTTGTCCGAATAGACGTTCTGATCCCCTTTGTTGCCCCCGTAACCGTCCGTGATATAGACGCCATCCACCGGCTCCTTGACGCCGTTTCCGGGAACATCCGGTGCCCCCACACAAGACGTCCCGCTCAGGGCAAGCTTTCCGTGCTGGATCCTCACCTCCGCCTCCAGAGAGTCCACCACCTCGCTTCCGTATGTCTTCTGGATTGAGGGTATCCTCAGCGCCAACTCGGACGGAATGCCTGAATAGTTGTTGCCTACGTTGCCACTGCCGCCGAATTCCGCGGCGAAGTCGCTGCTTCCAAGTGAAGTCCCGAGAAGATGAACGGAGCCCCGGATGTCCACGTTTCCATTGATGATTCGTCCCGCTTGCCCTTCCCCCGCGAAAATGGCGTTGTTCCAAGGGGAAATCTCGACGGCCCGGACTAATGCCAGGACTCTTCGCTGCGCCTCGAGCACGAACCGCGTCCCACCCTCATTTCTCCGATAGTACCGTCCGGTGGCTTTGACCCATATCCTATCTTTCCACCCCTGGAGATTCGAGAGGTCCACCCGGTACGTTGATTTGTAGGCTCCCTCCCCATCCAGGACGTACTGGGTCTCGTCGAGCAGCGGGTAGAAGTTTTCGTCATAATCGGGGTCCTCGAGGTCGAGATATTGGGGGAAAATGATGTCGCCGCCACGGGTCAGGTCAATATACCCCGTCGCGGTGTAAACTTTGCTGTCCGCCCAGGACGGTTCCGTTCCAACCGGCGTGTAATAGAAATCGTTCTTGAGGAGCTTCATTCCTTTCTCAAGCCCGACCTCCGCGGCATAGAACGACTTCGTCGAATGCGACTCGAACCGCACCTGAACGACCTGCGTCTTGCTGAGATGCAGAAATGCCGCCGCCCCTATCCCTAATATCATGATAAGGCATATCGTGATCAGCAGAATGGACCCACTCTCGTTCTGAAGTACCCGCTTCATATTGACTCCCTTCTTCGATGCCGTCCGTGCCCGCACCCTCTCAGCCTGTCCAATTGTTCTCAGCGGACTTGACCCGGTATCTCCCGGCGACCGAAACAGGCTCTGGCACGGGATGTGATAGCATATTGCCTGCCAGGCCCCGTTAGAAGCATCCCAGGGGTTAGGACGTGAGAACGCGGCCTCCTGGTACGCAAGTTGCTCCTTTAAGGGGCAGAATTAGCCAGCTCGGCAGTACAAGATCAGAAGGGACGCACGGAGCAAGCGGGCTGGAGGAAAAAAACTGAGGATTTTTCCGATAAACGCTGAGTAGAGATCAGCACTTAACAGGGAGAAAACCATGTGGAACATACGAGCACAAGTTGGATCGAAGAAGGGAACATCTCTTCCTGAATTGCTCGTATCATGCCTGATTGGAATGACCGCAGTCAGCGGCGCCCTTGGAACCCTCCTGAATGGGCGATTGAGCAGCACCGGCGCCAAGCACTGGACTCAGGCCATGAACCTTGCGAAAGCGCGGATCGAGTACCTTAAATCCATCCGGTATGCTGACCTCTCAGCGATGCCTGGCGCGACTGTCGAAGCCAGCCTCCATCTGGATGAAAGGGATGCAGCGGCCTTTGTCTCCTGCACTCGCACCACCACCCTCCAGCCGGAAGACAACGGAATCACAATCACCGTGGCCATCTCCTGGGAAGAGAAAGCGGCTGGAGCGGGACTCCTTCCGTGGTCGTACGACTTGACGACGTGGGTTGGCTTCCCCGGTTCTCCTTCTCAGGCCGGAGGCTAACCGAATCTCCCCGGGGGAAGGTATGATGCGACGGCAACACGGTTTTACCCTCGTCGAACTGATTATCCCCCTCATCGCCGCGGTCATGCTCATCGGCGGCGTTACCCTCGTTTACCTCATGTCCCTCCGTTCCTGGGCGGAAGGTTCCACAAACGTCGCTCTCGAACGAACCGCAGGAATTGTCATGGAGAAGGTCGTCCGAGGGGTGAATGGCCGGTTCGGACTCCGAGAAGCCGACATCGGCACAGTCCTGGTCCCAGCGGACGGCCATTCGGTCACCTTCATGGTTGACAAGCACGACCCCCCCACGTTCTGGTACACCGACGACGTTACTTCCCGGTATTACCAGCTTGGGACCTGCGTCTGGTACGACCCCAATTCCGCCGTCGCGGGAGATGAGATTCGGCTCAATCGCTTCGGCGATGTCGAAGACCTCACGTTTTCGCTTTCCAACCAGGTCGTCACAGCAAGGTTACTCCTGACCGCCAGCTCCCCCATGACCACCAGCCGCAAGCTTTCCGTCCGAATGCAAACCGACATCTTCTTCCGAAAGAGGAAGTAGCGAGCCTGATCCTCTCCCTTCGCCATCATCATTCCATCTTACCTTTTCGCCGCGCGGCGTGCTTAGCCCTTTTTCGCGCGCCTATCTTGCCGGATTCCCCCTTGCCGCCGCACCCCCGCTGCGGCAACGAGAAAGTTGACCGCAGCAGTCTTTTTTGCTAAAAACTGACACGTCGCCGCGTGGCCCTTCCCGGGGCGTGCGAGGTACTGAGCCTCATGCCCTCGATGAGAAGGATATCCGCCCCCGCTTAGCCGGAAGGGCCGGGTCCCCCCAAAAAGACCTTGTTTCTTTCGGGGGGACAGGTAGAATTCGCCTCCAATTCCCCGGGGATGACCGGGTATTTTGCGTGGGTGAGCGTGAAAATCGAAAAACGAGAAAAACCCAGAATCGTTGTTATCGGCGCCGGACTCGCCGGGCTGACGGCTGCCTGGAAGCTCGCCGAGTCCTTTGGCGATAGGGTGCTCCTCCTGGAGCAAGAGGATTTCACCGGCGGCATGGCTCACACCTTCTCCGAAGGCGACCTCTCCTACGATTTCGGCTCCCACCGCATTCACCCTACCTTCGCGCCGGAGGCGATGAGCCTCTTCCGCGAGCTCCTGGGCGAAGACATGGTCCTTCGGGAAAGAAGGGGCAGGCTTCGCCTCAATGGACGGTACATGGATTATCCGCCCGACCTCGCAGGCTTTGTGAAGGCGCTGGGATTCGGCGCCGCGCTTCGCGGCGGAATGAGCTTTCTCGCAACTCGTCTCGGTGGGCGAGGCGATGATGGAGCCGCCCTTTCCTATGAGGAGTGCATGACTCGACGGGCAGGCAAGGTCATCTACGACCTCTTCTACTCCCCCTACGCTTGGAAAGTCTATGGAATTGACCCCAAGACCTTGTCCGCTCATGCGGCAAAGACCAGAGTCTCTCTGAAGAAGCCCCTCGCCATCGCCCGCGACATAGTCTTGCGAAGGAAGACGGAGAAGAAATACTTTTACTACCCTCGCCATGGCATCGGGACCATTGCTCAGGAACTCGAGAGGCGATTTCTGAACTCCGCCGGGGAATTGCTGACGGGGGCTATCGTTCAGACCATCGGCGTGGGTCCTGAGCGAGTGCGAGAACTGATATTCCGGGATCAAGGTCGCACGGTGTCCCTTCCGGTAGAGCTCCTAATTTCCACCATACCTCTCAACGAATTGGCGGGTTTGGTTGCTCCGTTGCCTCCACCGCCTGTCAAAGCCAGCGCGAAAGCTCTGAAGTGGCGTGCAATCAGGTTCCTATACCTCGACGTCAAGAGGGATTTCTGCTGCGAATCCGAGACCTACTATTATCCCGAGACGAGGTATGCGTTCGGAAGGATTAGCGAGCCGAAAAGGTTCAGTCCGCACATGATTCGCGCCGAGGGGAAGACCGTGCTGTGCGTCGAGGTTCTCTGCAACGTGGGAGACCGGTTCTGGAAAATGCAGGACGGTGAACTCCTCCGGCACGTCAAGGACGACCTTCAGCAGGTCGGCTTGTTGGCTTCCGAGAGGGAGATTGACCGAATCTTCTCGAAGAGGCTTCCCGCCGTTTACCCCATCTACGACCTCGCCTGGCAGGACAATTTCCAGACCGTTTATCGCTTTCTCGACGGGCTGCGGAACCTCTACCTCATCGGCCGCGGCGGCCTATTCCTCCACAACAACATGGACCACTCGATTGTGATGGGGCTCAAAGCCGCCGACTTCATCGCTGCCAACGGGGACAAGACCGCCGAGTGGACGGCTGGCCTCGCCGACTTCCGCCACTTCGAGGTACGCGACTGAGATGAATCGCATAGCCCTTCGGGGTCGGGGAGCCGTGCTCCGGCCCTCAACGGCAGGGGTGCAGCTTCAGCACTCCAAGACTGAAGCCCACCCAATACACTTTCTTCTTGACACCTGTACGTCAATTTGCTTTCTTAGGTTGCGCGAGATAAAATGCCCGATAGAGGCAAGGAGAATGTCGAGATGCGGCCTGGAAGGAGGGCGGTATGAAACACGCACATTTTCATCGATGGGGGAGGGCAGGGGTTGCCTCCTCGGTTCTCGTTGCGACCATCACGCTGGTCGTCATGCCTAATGTTGGCCTTCCCTACGAAAGAGAAATCGTCCTGAGTGAGGAGTATCAGACGGAGAGAGAGAAGGTCGTGTTGAAGGACAGATTCAGACTTGACTTGGGTTTCGGATACGGCCTCTCCTACGCTCAGATACTCACAGGCCTCTACGGGCTAGACCCGCACATAGAGGCTTACTTGGAAAGCTTGGGCTTGGAGTATTCCGAGACTTACGGGGTTTTCAGGGTGGCCGGCATTTACGCGCTCAGCCCCAGGACAGGGGTCTACCTTGGCGTGCCATTTAGTGCTGTGGAATTGAAACATGAGAAAGGGGTGGCCAGGCTGTTTGAGGAATCCGACGTGGAGTTTGGAGTCGGGGATGTGTACGGAGGCGCCTACTACCACCTCTTACTCGAAGGGAAGCGAACACCGAGCGTAATCGCGAGCCTGGACATGAATTCGGACATGGCCAAATATTCCTCCTTGGGAGACGGCACCTGGGACTTCACCGGAGGTATCTATGCCAGGAAGTATGTATCTGACTCATTTTACGTCTTTGGCATGGCCGACTACACAGCTAGGCTGGAGAAGCATGATACCGACCCCGGCGATGTCTTTGGTTACGGTGGCGGGATTGGATTCCTCTTGGGAGGAAGCTTTCTCGAGGTGGGCTTAAGGGCGGCCAGCATAGGTGAGACGAAAATAGGGGAAGCCACGTGGTTCGACAGCGACGAGGACTTGGCCCTCACTTTCGCCCTGAAGTCTCCGCCTTTTGTCAGAGGGGGGGACGCCAGAATAATCATAGCTAACTTGGACGAAGGGTTTGACATCAAAAGAAACACTTTCGGGTTTGAGTATAGCTTTCCGATCTTTTAGTCGCGAAGGGAGGCGATGCACATGAGTACGGGGCGAATTAAGACAGTATTATCGATCGCGGTTGTTCTAACGGCCGGGCGTCCTGCTCTTGCCGCACGGGGTGCCGAGACCGACTCTGATGAAAGAGCCGGTACCTTTCGTCTCACCGCCCAACCGGGAGACTTAATTGTGCGCCACGGCGAAGGGATATTGGGACCACCGCTCACAATCGGACTCGCGGATGACATACCGCATGTTGGTGTGATCGTGGACCGCCACAAGTACGGTTTCAGCGCAGTCGAACTTCAAATGAGAAAGGTTGACGGTGCGAATTACGGCGTGATGCGGACAGCACGGTACAATGATGACACAAGGTTCAAGAATCGCGCGTATTTTTCCGTGTTGGAATCCAATATTCCGGTGAAGTATCGAGACCAGATGACTACGTTCAAAGACCTGCCGCACGAATTGAAGATGCAAATCAGGAACGAAGTACAGGAAATGCTTGCCAAGGAGGCGGCGGCAGAGAAGGTCATAGGACCGTACAAAGCATTCGGATTCGGAAAAAGCTCCCAGTGCTTTGATCATCCACTTGAGGTGTACAACGAGGCCTTGAGGAAGTCCGCCGTCGACGTTTATAGATACGAGGGCGCCGCAGCATTCGCCGGCAAGTGGGGGCCGGACAAGCCGTTGAACCTTAACGATCGGTCTCTCGTTCCGGGAGCATTGAGAGACTGGTTTGCCGTCGGGGAGGGATCACAAACGTGGACTGATCCCTCCAAGATTAATGACAAACTGCCGAGGGTAGGCTCACCGAATTTCGGATGGATGTCACCTATCAGCACGAGTCCGACCTACTCGACTCTTCGGGACCGGCCCCTCACCGAGGCCTCCGCGATGGCCGCACGGGGTGATGAAGGGTTACGAGGGCCAACGATTCACACGGACAGCTATCTGTCCAACTACCTGGCTAACGAGAATGCTGGTTTATCCCTTCGGCTGGTATCTGGCCAAGAGCAGATGTCGTTCTACCGCGATAACATCCGACGCGTGGAGAACGAAATAAGTGCTGCAAAGCTTTACGTCCAAACTGAAACGCGCGTCCTCTCCGACGTATGGATACCAGGCGCGACGAAAGCCGCCTTGGGTGCCAACAGGATATGTCTTGCGCATGACCTGCTTAGCGTGCCGCAGTCGGCTTGGTCGTGGCGCCGCGGTGTTCTCGAAGTCATTCACAAACCCAGCTGGAACTCCATTGGGCGGCTCGGCGGAAATGTCGCTTTCGACAGGTCGGTCGATGTCTCGCTTGGATGGGTTGTGAGAAGGGCGGCGCACTCGATGGTGGAACAGAGCTTTTGGCAGCCTATAAACCAGCGAATTGCGGGAATTAACGCTACAATTGATTCCTATATTCCCACCAAGCAGAGCGAATTAGGAACTTTTTCTACTAACTATAACTACTTCAGGAACCAGTACATCGGCAACTGTCTTGACGCGGTAGAAGTCATCCGTGCTGGGGGTGACGTCACTGGTGGTTTGCGCTCTTCACTTGTGAATACGGGAACGGTGCTCTCGGACGAGTTGCTCCGCGCGCGGACCGTGGCCGCGCCCCCTCCGACACATGTTAGCTTCACAAACCCTTTTACCAACCAGAGAACGGATGCCCTCTTGTCCAGACAGACATTTGATGCTTTGAACCAAGGGGGACAGCGACAGCTCGATGCTCAGAGGCAGTTCGGCCAGTGGCTAAATAATGCTGCGTATCAGCAACCCCACACGTACCCATCGTTGAACGGGATCCAGAACCGGATGAACGATTGGCAATTTCGGCAGCAGTTCCGCCAGCAACTTTGGCAGCCCAAAATACCATCGTATCAGAACCTTATGCATAGTAGTTCCTTCTATGACCCCTTCGGCAAACCGAGGTTGAAGTAGCATGGCTGAACACCACGTTCGATCGGTCACTCTGACTTTGTTGTTGTGGCTATGCGTTTTTGGCCGGGATGCGTTCGGGTCCGAATCTGAGACGGACCTTCCTGATTCTAAGCCAAGAAACATAGCTAGAATCATTAAACCACCCGACGTTTCCAAAAAGGACCTAAGGAAGATCAAGAGAACAGCGGTCTTGATAACGTCGACTTCTGAGCTGTTTGGCCAGGTTGCGGAGGATTTATTGGCCGCCAAACTAAGAGACGCCAATTTCGAGGTTGTCGAACGAACAAAGGTTTCTGAGGTGACCGTGGAGGAGTTGAACAGGATCAGAAAGCAGGCAGAAGCGGACAAAGAGACCCAACAGGATGTGATTCTGAATGTCATCAAGATAGCGCAGAAGTTAGGTTTGGATGCGGTAATCGCAGGGACACTTTTTGAAGGAAGGCGACAGACTACTTTCCCTGAAGACAAGCCACCTCGGTTCATGGACAAGATTGTCGTCTCAACGTTCTACCTTCAAGTAATAGATGCTCGAACCGAGAAAGTAGTGCTGTCAGTTATATTAGAGTACGACAAGGGCGAAACGGTCGTCAACGCTGTTGATGTCATCTGTAGAATTATCAAGGAGGAAGCTGGGAGCTGAGAGAAAAGGGTCGCGGTATGGAGTCCGGTTACCCGGAGCCCCCGCACATATCCCGCCGTGCGGCACCACGGCACCCGGGTCCTACGTCGAGTCCTGGCATCATAGCGACTCCTGGTCAAGATGAAAGATTCGGGCATCGGCAATCACCCTCCGATCTGCGCCCGCCCCGTTTTTCTCAAGGTAAAATCTCTACAGTATTCCTCCGCCTACTTCTGCAACTGTACTCGTCAGGAGATCCCAAAAACCCATTTCGGCTGTCATCGGTTTCTTCGATCACCCTTTTGTCTCGCCGTGCTTCAAAAGTGATGCCCTCACCAGAACAGAATGGTATATCTCCCTAACAAGCGCAACTTGGGGTTAAGCGGTCCAGTCAGGAGTCCTGAAAGCAAGAAACGCAAGACAGGAGGTCATATCATGAAGGCAAAATCGTTGCAACGCGTGATCGGGTTGTTATTGGTGGCCACCATGGTCGGTGGTTGTGGCACAACTGTCAGCGTGGTAAAGAGTACGGACTTATCTTCCACCGACCTGAAGCTGCCGGTTTCGACTTTTTGTGTCTCATCAGGAAAGGTGTTCTCAGAAGGCTGCGCCAATGCGATGGAGAAGGAAGCGACGCTGCCAGCCACGATAGAGCTTCTTCAATTTCTTGCTGCCTTGGATAATTTCTTGAGGCAGAACGGCTTTCTAAAGGCCCCGGACAGCGCCGAGCTCTACCTGAGCGCGTGTATTGTTGAACTCTCCGGGAGTTACTGGCAGGTGACGGACGCTCATGGAAACCTGATTTCACGCTCCCTTGCCGGCTTGCGTTCAATCACTTACGAGGTGAGCTACGCCGACGGGAAGGGGGGGCTCTTGGCCATAATTCGTACGGAGGTCCCCCAAGGCGGCGCCCAACAAGCGGCCGAGGACGTAGCTCGCTTCACAAAGGCAACCTTCGGAAAGAAGTGACGGCACCTGTGGGGGCAGGATGGCAGACCGGGGCTACAGCATCGCTGGAGACCCAAACGAAGAGCCGGTGTTCTCAAGAGCGTTTGTGGGGAATCCTGCAAGCGTCCGGTAGACACAGGTTGAGTCTGGCACGGGTTTTCGGGTGTGAGCGATGAGACGGAGAGGTTCGGGGTGCTGTTCCGTGGGGCTTTCCGGCTATCGGGGACGAGTTCGCCGGGACGGCTAATGGGCTGGGCGGGTGGGTCGAGCGGGGGAGAAAAACTATCGCACCATTTGGGACTCTTTCAGGAGGTCCCGGATTTCCTCTGCTGTTTTCCCGCCGGATTTGTGTTTCTTTTTCAGCTCGGCAAGCTTGTGGAGTTTTGCTTCGTCGGGTTTCTGGTTGATTTCGAGGTAGTCAATGGTTTTGTAAGGGGCGGCCGGGCTTTTGCGGGACTCATGGTGTCCCAAGCCCACCTTTGCCGCATCCACAAGCATGTTCGGCCCGGGATAGCTCTTTACCTTTTCCAGCAGGGACTCCGTAACGTGGTCGAAGATGACGCTGTCCATAGCCACAGGGTCCGTGCCAAGAAGGATGCAATTCGGCGAGCGCCCGCCAAACGATTTCCAGCCCGTCGGCGGGTCCATTCCCCAATTCCAGCCGCCAAAAATGCCGTCGCAGACAATCAGCCGCGTCTTCGCGCCGACATGAGGATTGAGCCAGATGTCCACCGCGGGGTTGGCGTCCTGGCTGAACATCGCCCCCGGCTTTCCCTGTCCCGCGTACTGCGGTTCATGGAAATAACTGCAACTCGTGATCGTCCCAAAGTTGTTCTTGAAAGCACCCGTGATCCCCGCCTGATCGTGCCTTTTCAACATCGCCAGGTTTATGAAGTGATCTGCCGTAATCAGTTGGTCGGGAAGCCGGTGGCTCGTAACCCGCTGTTTGCTCTGGTCAATGAGAGCATCGCGGAATTTGACAATTGCGTTCGGGTCGTTGCTTTTCCACGTGATTCCGTTCCCATCCGGCATAAAGGACGACCGATACAGGACCACCGACGGAAATGCCGCCTTTATCTTCTTCGCCACCCGGTTCGGCGTCAGGCGAGGCGTCCGCTTTTCTGAGTCGGGATACCCCTCTGACCACGTCGCGTCGGCTATGGAAATCATCTCCTGAGGCACGCCGATCCTCACAAGCGCCCGGACCGTGGCATTAATCGGTTCCGCAATGGCATCCGTGTCGTTGTAGTGCAAATCCCAGTTGATTGTCTCCCACTGCCCTCGCCAGAGATTGTACCCACAGGTCATGTTAATCTTGATAAAGACCCGCTCTCCCGCTTTGTAGGGAACGAGCCTCCGCATCGCGTGGACCGGGTCGTCGTCCCCGGTAAAAGCACAAAGGGCTTTATCGAACATCTCGTACACAATCTGCTGATTGACGAAGTTCCCGTAGTACGTCTCCGGGACATTCTTCTGGAACTCGAAGTCAAGCACGTCGAAAAAGCTCGCCAGCGGATTGTGCACCCGGACGATCCGATGTCCCCCTGTTGGCGAGGCATGAGCCCGCTCGCCCGAAAGAACCCTCGCCGCCACAATTCCCGCCATGCCCTGCAAAAACTCACGCCTGCTCAGTTTCACTGTCGTGCCCTCTCGAATTCAACTGCCTTCCTTTCTGTCTCCCATTGCCGTCGCACGTGCTCTCGCTCTGCGCGACGTCGCAATCTGCATTCGCCCGGCAAGAAGGCTGCTATGCACCTCGGCGACGCCTGCCGCGGCCCCTCTTGCCCGAGCGTTTCAGGACCGACTCGTATAACTCTAAATATCGGGGGATGACCAGGTCTTCCGAGTACTTTTGATGAATCGTTTGCACGGCCTTCCTTCCAAGTCTGGACCTTAACTCGTGGTCCTGGATAAGCCGCAGGATGAATTCCGCATACTTCTCGATGTCCTGTGTCTCGATGAGAAAGCCGTTCATCCCGTGCTTGACAAGTTCCGGCATGCCTCCGCCCCTCGATGACACTACCGGAACGCCCATTGCGAGCGACTCAAGCGCTGCCAGAGGCGCCCCCTCTTTCAAAGAAGTCAGGATGGTCGTTTCCGACAGGCTCAAAATCCGCGCAATGTCCGCTCGCCTTCCAACAAATCGAAAGTGCCGGTCTAAGTGGAAATCCGACACCTTCTTCTTGAGCCTCTCGAGGTCATAGCCGGTTTCTCCCAGCCGTTCGCCGACCATCAGAAAGACCGTTTTGGGGTGGCATTGAACGACAAGCCGTGCGATATCGGGGATTATCAATGTGTTTTTGATCGCTGCGTAGTTGGAGATATGCGTTACCACCGATGTCCCGGGCGGAATGCGAAATTGCTTCCTCAACGCGCGAGACCGCGGTATCTTCTGAAAGCGCACGGTATCCACGAAATTCGGAATCACCACAATCCTTTTGCGCAGATGAAGCTTTGCTTTTGCCCGAGCCCTCAGGTACCCGCACACGGTAGTCACCGCATCGGCATTCTCCAAGCACAATCTCAGAACGGGCTTTAGCGGCCGCACGGAGGCAAGCCGATGAACGTCCGTGCCGTGAAGCGTCAGCACGTAAGGGATCCCGCAGGTCTGCTTGGCGAGATACGCGGTCAGGCCGTAAGGCAGGGCATAATGAGCGTGGCACAGGTCTATATGCCCGCTTTCATACAAAGAAACGATCTTGCCGACTTTCACCGGGTGATGGGGTATGTATTCCATGAACGTTATCCTGAACTTCGGCGTACGGACCAGTTCGAGGTTCTCCTTATCGCGCCCCAGCACCCACGACTCGGGATGCGTAATCAATTTGCACGAATGCCCCCTTTTGCTGAGGGCCCTTGCCATTCGGATCACGACCTCGGTTGTGCCGCCCAGGTTGGGTTGGTAATCGTGGATAATCGCTATTTTCATTGTCCCGGGAAACCACCCGTGCGCTGCCAAAACTGCCTCTTGGAGACAAAAACCCGCAGACGGTGGCGAGTCGCAGGCGCAGCAGCAAATATTACCGCGAACCTCCTGAAAGAGAAGGAAGCAGCCGCCTCCGCAAGCTTCAACTCTGTGTCCATCTATTCGACTATCTGCCTCGGGAGCAGATAGGCTTGCTGCTGCCCATGACGAGTGGACGGGCCACGTCCGCGCCGCTTGAGACAGCGCGCTGTGGGATCGAGACAGTCCCCTGCGATCCTGTAACGTGCCTATACCAAAGCCTCGCCCCCATGTCAACACCGAACCACCGCGCGATTCTCCAATCGGCCAGACCCGGTCCATAAGGAAACCCAGGGTTGTGCCGGGTTGGCACGAATGCTCCCAAGTCCTTGCCCCGCCGGGCACGCTTGTGCGATACTATGCAACGGTCGCAATTGGAGAAACAGTGAACAAAAGGTCGAGGGGCAGCGCATGGCCCGCGAGACGGATGACCTCGGAAAAAAGGGGGAGAAAATCGCGCGGAACTTTCTGCGAAGGCAGGGATACCGAATGCGGGCAATCAACTATTCGTGCCCGCACGGCGAAATTGACATCATCGCCCAGGACAGGAAAACCATAGCCTTCGTGGAGGTGCGAACGCTATCTTCGGGGAAATACGGCTCGCCTTTTGAAGCCCTGAGTCGCGAGAAAAGGCGCCACGTTACCCGCGCTGCCCGCCACTATCTCCACAGATACCGCCTCGAAGACCAGGATTGGCGATTTGACTTTGTGGGAATCATCCTCCCCGAAAACGGCCCGCCAGAAATCGAGCTCATCAAGGATGCGTTCCCTCCCAGGCGGTGAGCCCAATTCGGTCCGCTCCGCACGAGGCGCACCGCGAACGATGAGTGCCAGATTCAAAGCCACAGCGCTGCCAGCAACCGGCAGACGTCAGTTTTTGTGAAGTATTCGTGGTTGAGACCCATACTATAGTTCAGGGCGACTCGGCCTGACGATGGTGTCAACACCGCAAAGGGGGGATTATTCCCGCGACGGGAAAGCCGCGGCTGTGATATAATTTTACCAATTTTAGAGGAGGTTCAGGAGTTACAGAAACAACAGATATGATCGAGATCGAAGGACTGACCGTTCGGTACGGCGCGACGCTGGCCCTCGATGACGTGAGTTTCTCCGTCGAGGGACCGGCGGTCGGGCTTCTGGGCCCGAACGGCGCCGGAAAAACGACGCTGATAAGAGGTTTGCTGGGTTTTCTGAACCCAGACAAAGGGACCGGCACGGTCCTCAGCCACAGCATCGTCAACGAACGACTCCGGGTGCGTCAACTCGTCGGTTACCTTCCTGAAGACGATTGCCTGATTCCAGACATGACCGCCGTCCGATTCCTGACATATTTTGGCGAGCTGTGCGGAATGCCCAAGGACGACGCCACGCAGCGAGCTCATGAGATCCTCCACTATGTCGGGCTGGGCGAAGCGCGATACCGAACCGTAGAGACCTTTTCCGCAGGGATGAAGCAGAGGATCAAGCTCGCCCAGGCTCTGATCCACGACCCGAAACTCCTGCTTCTCGACGAGCCAACGAATGGCATGGACCCCGCGGGAAGAGAGGAGATGCTGCATCTCATCAAAGACATCTCGCGAGAGAAGGGCGTCGGTGTGCTCCTCTCGACGCACCTCTTGCCCGACGTGGAGGCGGTATGCGATGAGGTTGTCGTGCTCGATAGAGGGAGAGTCGTCGTTCACGGAAATATCGCCGATTTGAAGGGTGTGAACAAGAAGGTGTACGAGGTGAGGGTTTGGGGGGACACGCGGTCTTTCTGCAGCCGGCTTGCGGACTACGGCTACGAGTGGAACGAATGGAAGGATAACCTGATCAAAGTCTTCATTCCGGAAGAGGAAGGGACAGCGAAGATTTTCTCTGCGGCGAGGGACAGCGGCAGTCAGATACGGCACCTGGTGTTCGAGAAGAGCTCGTTAGAGCAAGTCTTCGTCGAGAGCGTGAACGAAAAGGGAAAGAGATAAATGCCCGTTTACGACCAGAGCTACAAGCACTGGACGGGAAGCTTTCGCTCTCATGCGTTCCGATGGTGGGTCATCACCAAGTACGGAATCAAAACGGCCTTCAAGAAAAAGGCGGTGAGGGTGTTGCTTACCTTCTCGCTCCTGCCGTTCTTGGCGGGGGGCGTGTTTATATACGGGCTGACCCATCTCGGAAAAGTCTCGACGTTCATAAGACAGATTGGAGGCCCCGCGCCCACGGCGGAAATGGGCCAAAGAGTGTACGAGGCGGAAATTGAGGGCGACGCGAGAGCTTTTCTGGAGAGGCTCTCACAAGAAAGAATCGGGTCGCAGGGTGAGCCGCCTCAGGTGAGGCTTTTTGTCCCCGAGGGGGAAAACAGTAAGAAGATTCTCGCGGTCGCTCGCCAGACGAACACAGAGATCAAGCGTCTGATTCCGCCGGGTGTAAAGCCAGACTTCTATAACGGTTACATGAAGAGGGAGTTTCTCTTTCTTTTCCTCCTGTTGTTGACCGTTGGAGCGGGGCTGATTGCCAAGGACGTCAGATTCAATGCGCTTCAAATCTACCTCGCTAAGCCCATCACAGGGAGAGAGTACATTCTCGGCAAATTAGGGGTCATCGCCTTTCTCCTGACGATGGTCACATTAGTTCCGGGGATCATCCTGTTTCTGCTTCAGGCCATACTCCTCGGCGACTCCCTGTACATTCGCACGTACTGGTGGGTGGCGGCGGCCACTGCCGGATATTCCTTGCTGATCGTTTTCAGTGGGTCGCTTCCAATTCTGGCGCTTTCGGCGCTCTCAAGGAATATCCCCAGCGCTGCCTCCGGAGGTGCGGCGCTTTTTCTGCTCTCACCCGCCGTCGCCCTGGTCCTGCGGAATTCGACCCGCAACGACGCCTATCTCCTCATTTCTTTCCAGCACAACTGGATACGCGTCGGCGACAAGATTTTTGGCCTGGAGGGGTCCTTCGATGCTCCGTGGGGATGGTCGCTGGCGATTCTCGTCGGGATCATGGTCCTGTGCGCGGTGGTCCTGGTCCGCAGGGTGCGAGGAGTTGAGGTGGTCAAATGATCTCGCAGAGAGAAACCGTGAATCACGCAGACGCCCCGATTGAAGCGGTTGACCTATCGAAGTGGTACGGCGAGGTCATCGGCGTCAACAAAATCAGCGTGATCATTCGCCCGGGCATAACGGGGCTTTTGGGACCGAACGGCGCCGGAAAGACCACGCTGCTCAATCTCATCGCTGGACAACTCAAGCCGAGCCAGGGAGAAGTCAAAATTCGTGGCAGACGCCCCTGGTCAAATCCCTCCGTCTTTCGCTCCGTCGGTTATTGCCCGGACATTGATTCATTCTACCGGGGAATGACCGGCTTCGAGTTTCTATCTGCAATGCTCCGACTTTCAGGATTTCTGCCAAAGGCAGCGAGGCGAAGGGTTAAGGCCGCGCTCGGCACGGTCGGGTTGCTCGAACAGGCCAGCAAGAGAATCGGCGCCTATAGCAAGGGAATGCGGCAGAGGCTCAAGGTGGCGCAGGCTATCGCGCACGATCCGGAGATTATGCTCCTCGACGAACCTCTCTCGGGGATGGACCCCCTCGCCCGAAAGCAGATCATTGACCTCATTCGGAAATTCGCGGAGGAAGGAAAGACCGTCGTCGTCTCCAGCCACATCCTCCACGAGATCGAGGCTATGACCAACAATATCGTGGTCATGAACAACGGCAAAATCCTTGCCGAGGGGAATGTCCACGAAGTCCGCGAACTGCTCGACAAGTACCCGCGAAAGGTGCACATAACGTGCGATAAGCCAAGATACCTCTCCGCGAAGTTGTTGGAGTTCCAGGACGTCGTGTCCGTGCGATTCGAGGGCAAGGATCAGGGGCTGTTGGTCGAAACGGTCAGCCCCAATGCGTTTTTCACGCGGCTGCCGGAGCTTGTTCTTTCTAACAATGTCGAAGTGGAGTCGCTGACGTCCCCCGACGATACCGTGGAAGCAGTTTTCAAATACCTTGTCGAAGAGAAGAGAACATGAGCGAGATCTCTGAGAGCACGCGAACGCGGGAACTCCCCGGGCCGATAGGCAACCCCGGATTTCGCTGGCTTTACCAAACGTGGACGATGGCCCGCCTGACGGTGCGGAACCTTGCTATGACCAAGCGGACAATCGCGGTCATTCTGCTCGCTTGCGTGCCAGTCGGTCTCGCGCTCATTATCAAACACGTCGCTCCGGAGCAAGAGATACGACCCGCCAGCCAGGAGATATTTACCGGCCTCTTCGTCGGGCTTTACGTCTATTTCGTTGTCCTCCTCACGACGATCGTCTATGGCATTTCCCTCATTGCCGACGAGAGGAGCGACCGCACGATTATCTTTCTTCTCGTCAGACCGCTCCCCAGAGAAGCGATTGTCGTCGGGAAATTCCTGGCTTATGCGCTGAGCGCCAGTGCGATTCTTCTCGCGTCCCTGATTGCGACCTATTCGATTTTCTCGAGTTTGGACCAGGACCCAACTTCATTCCGGAATGCTGTTCCCTTCTCGAGATGCGCTGAAGTTGTCGTGCTCGCGGTGCTTGCTTATGGCGCCGTTTTCACCTTTTTCGGGGCGACCTTCAAGCACCCGGTCATAACCGCCTTCGGCTACTGCTTCGTCTGGGAAAGCATCCTTCCGTATCTTCCCGTGTTCCTGAAGAAATTGACGTTGATGCATTACATCCACAGCCTCATCCCCAATTGGGGCTCCCAGGGCGGCGTTCTGGCATTCGCCGTGGAGCCCACGCCGCCGGATCAAGCGGTGAAAACCCTCATCGGGATTTGTCTGGCTTTCCTGGTGCTCGCGGTCGTTTCTCTCCGTCTCAAGGAACACACGTTCGAGAAAGAGAAGGAACTGTAGGGCGTAGCGTCTCGTGTCCGGACGGAAGTCAAGACCCCAGGGCGAGGTTGCGGAGGCGATTCTCGAGGTTGGTGTATCTCTTCGTCACCCTGTCGTTGTTGACGGCGATAGCGATGGCTTTTCTCGAGCCGACGAGGACGACGAGCTGTTTCCCCCGGCTGATCGCCGTGTAGAGCAGGTTTCTCTGCAAAAGCATGTAGTGCTGCGTGACGATGGGAATGACCACCGCCGGATATTCGGAGCCCTGCGCTTTGTGGACCGAAGCCGCGTACGCCAACACAAGCTCGTCCACGTCCGCCCGCGAGTATTCAATTAACTTGTCGCCGAAACTCACCCTCAAAATCCCCTGGCTCTCGTCCGCCTCGGCGATGGCGCCCGTATCGCCGTTGAAAACCTCCTTCGCGTAGTTGTTCTTCACCTGCATCACCTTGTCGTTCTTGCGGAACGACCTGCCCCCGAAGATGATTCTTTCGCCGCTTGGGTTGAGAAGCTCCTGTAACTCGAAATTCAAGTTCTCCACTCCCACTGGTCCCTTATGCATTGGCGAAAGAACCTGCACGTCCGCGATCGGGTCGAACCCGAATTTCCGCGGTATCCTTTCCGCCACGAGCGTCTTGACGGCGCTTAAAACCTTCGTCTGGGTCTCGCATTCGACGAAATAGAAGTCCGTCTCTTCGCCGCTTTCCGGCGGCTCCAGGTCTGGTGACATGCCCGCATTCACGCGGTGCGCGTTAATCACGATGCGGCTGCGCTGCGCCTGCCGGAATATCTCCGTCAACTTGACGGAGGGAATCACGTGCGAATCAATGATGTCTTTCAGGACGTTCCCCGGTCCAACGGGCGGGAGCTGGTCCACATCCCCGACGAGGATTAGGGTCGCCTCGTCGGGCGTCGCTTTCAGAAGGCTGCTCATGAGAGAGATATCGAGCATAGAGCTCTCGTCGAGAATCAGGGCGCCGCATTCAAGGGGATAATCCTGGTTTCTCACGAAATGCCCCGTCTTGGGGCTGAACTCCAGCAGCCGATGAATCGTCTTGGCGTCTTCGCCGGTGAGTTCCGACATTCTCTTTGCCGCCCTTCCCGTCGGCGCCGCGAGGAAGAACGCGACCTTCTTATAGCCCCAAATCTTGGAGATGCAATTGATCAGCGTCGTCTTTCCCGTGCCGGGCCCCCCCGTGATGACGAGGTCCTTTTCCTTCAGCGCGAGACGCAGAGCATTTTTCTGCTCTTCGGAAAGAGTGATGCCGACGGTCTGCTGAACCCACTGAATTGCTTTGTCAATCTTGATCGGAGGGATCGAGGACGCTGCGGATTTCATGCGGACGAGCCTCGCTCCCACGTCCCGCTCCGCCAACAGCAGAGACCTTATGAACACCGCGTGTTCCGGCGCACCATCCTCCTCTTGTTCAATGAGTGTCGCAAGGTTGGAATTCCCTTCCTCGTCTCCGACCGAAACCTCCGCGGACTGGTCAATGTTTTCGAGGATCACCAGTTTTGATTCCAACAGCCTTTGCAGCGCCTCGACGACAATCCAACTCTCCACCCCCAGAAGCTCCGATGCCCGGGCCACAAGTTCTCGGACCGGCAGATAGCAATGCCCGTCCCCCATCGCCGCCTGTTCGAGAACATACACAATCCCCGCCTGGGCACGCTCCATCGAATCCAACGCGAAGCCGAGGGTTCGGGCAATCCTGTCCGCCTTGATGAAGCCGACGCCGGAGACCTCGAGCGCGAGCGCGTACGGGTTCTCCTGAAGGACACGCACGGACTCGTTGCCGTATCTTTTGTAAATCTTGAGGGCGAGAGGAGTGCTGATCCCGTGGCTGTGGAGGAATATCATGATCCGACGCACCTGTGCCTGCTCTTCCCAGCCGCCGCGGAGCGCGGCAATTCGTTTCGTCCCAAAGCCGGGCACCTCCCTCAGGCGGTCGGGTTCATTTTCGATGATGTCAGCCGTCTCCATCCCGAAGTGGTCAACCAGGCGCTTGGCGAAGCCCTCCCCGATGCCCGGAATCAGCCCGGACGCAAGGTATCTTCGCAACCCCTCCTCCGTCGAGGGAACGACGGACTCGTACTCTTCCACCCGGAACTGAAGTCCGAACCTCTCATCCACCACCCAGCCGCCGATGCAACGCAGGATTTCCCCCGCAGAGACACCGAGAAGATTCCCCACGATCGTCACGGAACCGGTCCGGTCGAGGTCCATGAGGCCGCGACCCACGACAGAGGATTCTCCATGCTTGCGCAATGAGGCGACCAGCGCATCGCGGGAGTCGGGCTGGAGGCGAGCGACGGTGTAGCCGTTCGCCTCGTTGAGGAAAATGACTTTTTCAATGGTCCCTTGGAGAATGTCTCTGGTTTCTGTTTCCACGACGTTGACGCCCCTGTTTGTATGGCGGCGCCCGCGCGATACGCGGCACGCCGGTCCAAGGACGGTGCGGCCTCCCTCTGAGAAGAGACTATTTAATGTACTTGCCGATGATTGCCTCCAACCTGCGTTTCGCTTCCTGTGGGATGAGGTCGGGTCGGGTGATGATTGCTTTCTCAAGCGCGCGAGCGCATTGGCAATTCTGCTCCGCTGGTATTTTCTTGATCGCGAGCTGCATGATTCGCTGAGCCATTTTCGCATTCTCTTGAAGAGTCCGGATGATGGTCTCGACGCTGACCTCCTCTGCATCTTCTTTCCAGCAGTCGTAATCGGTGACCATTGCCAGCGTCGCATAGCACATTTCGGCTTCTCGAGCGAGCTTCGCGTCGGTGAGATTCGTCATGCCCACGACATCAAACCCGAGCTTGCGATACGTGTTCGATTCCGCGCGCGTCGAAAACGCGGGACCTTCCATGTTGACGTACGTGCCGCCTTTGTGGACGACCGCGCCCGCTTCTCTGGCTGCCTCGACGAGGATGTGGAACAGGCTCTTGCACACGGGATCGCCAAAGGAGACGTGCGCCGCCACCCCGTCGCCGAAGAACGTGTCCTTCCGGAGCTTCGTGCGGTCGTAGAACTGGTCAGGAATCACAACATCGGTCGGACGAAGCTCTTCCCTCAGGCTTCCGACCGCGCTCATCGAAATCAGCCATTTGACGCCGAGCTTCTTGAATCCGTAGATGTTCGCGCGGAAATTCAGCTCGTGCGGGGCAAAACGATGCCCTCGCGCGTGCCTCGGCAGAAACGCGACGTTCCTCCCTTCGAGCTGACCGAGGATGTACTTGTCCGACGGGTCGCCGAAAGGCGTCGGCACGGCGACTTCCCGGGCGCCTGCAAACCCTTCCATCTCATACAACCCACTTCCACCAACGATTCCGATTTCCGCCTCTGGCATAGAATCCTCCCAATTTGACCCTTTCTCTGAACCCTGCCGGTTGGTCTGCCGGCACGTCGCACGTCGCACCACGCCCGCCCCATACTCTACCCGAATCCAGCAGCATGACGAACCGAAAAACGTCGGGTAGTGTAACCGCTCACTCTCAGGCGCAGAATGGGACAGGCGCCCCGCGCCACACACCGTGCCTCGTGACCCTCGTGCTCCTCATCCGCGTCCATCTGCGTTCATCTGCGGTTCCATCCTCTCTGGTTACGTGTCCAAGCGAGCGCCAATCCCCCGGCAGGCGCCGAAGGAACACCCGGCGGTTTGACCCTTTTTGACGGAGACCTCCTGGTCAGGAAGCCCGCTGCATTGCGCGGAGCATCCTCTGCATCCCCTCGACGCTCGCAGTGCCAGCCGAGCAAGACTCGATGCTCTCGACAATATCCTTCATATAGTGGTAGGGCACGGAGACCGACAGCTCGTTCTCGTCGAGCTTCTGCATCCTCCGGGCGGTGTAATCCCAGAAGCTCACGTTGATCTCACCCGACACGATGGGGTAAGCGACCGCCATGTGGCACGCGGACCCCGCCAACTCCGCTCGCGGCGGAATCCCCGTCCGATACAGGGCCAGAGTCAGAATGCGGCACGCTTGCTCCGGATTGCAGAGGAAGACGACGAGGTCCGGTTTCTCTTCCGCCTCTTCCAACGGACAGAAAATCACGTAATCCGCCAGCCCAGCAGGCGGCTGCGTCGTCAGGGACATACAGCGGTAAAACGTCGCCACCGAACAGAACAGCTTTTCGCCCTCCACAAGGAATTTCTTCAAAGCCTTGTCTGCGTCTCCCGTCGGCTTTGGACCGAGCCCGAGGTGCCACGTTCCCCCGGCGCACGACGACGTGTCCTTGCTGATACAGTAGGTTTTTCCGTCCCTGGCGCCAAGGAGCGCCCGGCAGACCCAGGCTTTGGCTTTCGCCGCGTTCTTCGCGGGCTTCATGGAATAAGTCACGGCAACGGGGCTTCCCTTCAGCCCCAGCACCTCTTTCAGTTTCTTGGCAAACGTCTTCCATTCCATTTCGCTATCCTTTCCTGTCGCCTTGTTTTTTCCAGATTCTCTCCGCGACCGCTGATCGGGCCGAGCCGCGCGCGGACGCAGCAGTTACCACAAGTCCCCACCGCCCCGCCAAACGCATGAGGCGTATGGTATCCAAACCGCCACCTCCGACGCCGTTCCTATGCGATCCCGCGTAACCCGTGAGTCATGGGTGGCGAAGGTCATTCGCGGCGCCCAGGATCCCTCGCGTCGCACCGGAACGCCGCCCGAAGGCGGGCAGACCGAAATGACGGTTTCAGCCGTCGCGAAAGCGTGGCATGGGCATCCTACCCATGATGCTTTGCGGGTCTCGCCAATGGCCCGATGCCCCAAGCGGCGATCCTCTGCGCCCTCTGCGGTGAGTCCCTTCCGAGACTGGGGTTTTCCGCACCCTGCTTTTCGGCGTTGACGCCGTGTCGCGGATTTGAAAAAATCTCCTTTGCGAACTGAAGTCATTCTACCATGCACGAGAAGGAGAAAGGAAGCCGCGGCGCCGCCTGGAACGGCCGAGTCAATTGTCCACGCCGCTCGGCTTCCTCACTGACATCAGGAGGAAAACCATGACCTTTGGCCAGGGCAAAATCTGGTACGACGGCAAATTCGTGGACTGGAACGACGCGACGATGCACATCCTGTCGCACGTTGTTCATTACGGGTCGTCGGTATTCGAGAGCATGCGGTGCTATAAGACAAAGAACGGGTCTGCGATCTTCCGACTGCGAGACCACATCGCCCGCCTGTTCGATTCGGCGCGCATCTATCGAATGCCCCTCCCGTTCACACGCGAGCAACTGGTGGAGGCGATCATCGAGACGGTGAGAGTGAACAAGCTGGAGCAATGCTACATCCGTCCATTTGCATTTCGGGGATACGGCAACATGGGGGTGAACCCCTTGAGCAACCCCATCCACGTCGCTGTCGCCGCCTGGGACTGGGGAAAGTATCTCGGCGAAGAGGCCCTCGAGAAGGGGGCCGCGGTGAGAGTCTCCTCCTGGAACAAGGTCGCCCCCAACACCATCCCGTCCCTGGCAAAGGCGGGCGGCAACTACCTCAACTCGCAGCTCGCCAAAATGGAGGCGGCCGTGGATGGATTCGACGAGGCGATCATACTTGACGTGTACGGCTACGTCTCGGAGGGGTCCGCGGAGAATGTCTTCATCGTCAGAAACGGCGTCATTTTCACCCCCCCGACGAGCGCCTCCATCCTTGCGGGGATGACTCGCCACTCCATTTTCGTCATTGCCAAGGACCTCGGCGTCCGCATTGACCAGCACCTTCTGCCGAGAGAATCCCTCTACATCGCCGATGAAGTCTTCCTCTCAGGCACCGCGGCCGAAATCACTCCGGTGACCAGCGTGGACAGGATTCCCATCGGCGACGGGAAGCCCGGCCCCATTACCCTCAGAATCCAAAAGCAATTCTTCGCCCTCGTCCAGGGCGAAATCGAGGACACCCACGCCTGGCTCACCTTTGTTTGACCGCGGCGGACTTGCCGAGAATGCGGGAATGTGGCGGCACTCCTGAGGCTGCCCCGCTTCTGGGAACTTCACGGGCGCATGTAGCTCGGGTCTACGTTGCTTCCCATTATCCAGTGGGAATATGGGAGGGAGGTTGACGGAAACGGCGGGACGGGGCCGACCGGGTCCCAGACTCTCAGTGTTAACTGGGTCGTTGAAAGGGGGCGGACCTCGAGTATCTGCGGTTCTGATTGGAACACAGCGGCGCGCTCCGCGATGGACAGGTCTCCATCGTCCGTTCCGGGATAAGGGTCGTAGCCAACAAACAGATTCGCCGTGGCGGTAACCTGATACATCCCTGCAGGAACGGAGTCGGCTGAGAAGGAGTCGCGCACGGCTCGGATGCGAGCGGCAGCGGAGGGAGACACGCCTTGGTTCGAGGTCTCCCTCAACTCGACCCAGAGGTTGAGGTCGCCCACAGCCCAGGCCGATGCTCTTTCCGCCAATCCTTCAAGAACGACCTTCCCCTGGATGTGGCCGCACTGGCCGGGGACGATGTTGATGACCGCTTTTTCATTTTCCTCCAGCACGACGCGCTTCCAGAGTCCGCCCCACCTGCTCGTCTCGGCTCGAAGCCAGTATTCTCCGGGGTCGAGTCCGGCACATGCGTAGTAGCCCGAGGCGTCGGTCTGGGCGGAAGTGCTTTGCTTCTCGCCGACAACTTTCACACCGATTGCGGCAACGCCTGTGCCGCCCTGGTCCAGGACGTAGCCCTCGACCGATGCGTTTCCCCCGGCGAAAATGAGCTGGATTTTCGCGTCATCATCGGAGACCGTGACCCACTGGGAGACCTCGCGGCCCGCTTGTTTGTCCGTGGCGACCACGAAGTACCGGCCATTCTCGATCCCGCGGAACGTGAAACTCCCCTCAGCCGAGCTGGAGGCGCGTCGGAAGGGGATGGAAAGCCTCGCACGGTCGGCCCCGTCGTCCATCCGGAGCACGACCGGCATCCCGGGAAGTGGACGGCCATCTTGGCTGAGAACAAGTCCTGAAATGGCGTATTTGCTGCCTAAGACGAAGAGCGCTTCCGCTTGTTCTCCCGACTTGACCGTCACGACCTTTGATTGCTCCTCGAGCGTATTGGAATGGACCGAAACATAGTATTGCCCCGGACAAAGTCTATCGTGGACGAACTCTCCGTCTTCGGACGAGACCTTCTCCCGGAGGAAAAGCAGGCCAGAAACCTGGTCATAAACGGTATCCCATGCTGTGTGCGGGTAAAGAACCCCCGGCTGCCATAGATTCGTGCGGATGGCGTTTCTTCCTCCTTCAACCGCCAGGGCTGAGCAGCGAAGGCCGAACTCCTTTACGGGATGGCCTTCCTTGTCCCGCACGGAAACATGAATTGCCCCGGGTTTGCGCTTTGAAATGACGATGACCACGTCCTCTGTTCCGGTGGGGATCTGAGGCGGGCAGGCCGCGGAGAGGAGGTTTCCTGTATCGGCGTAATTTGGCCCGAAATCCACCGTCAGGTCGTACTTTCCTTCTGGCAGTTCCGTAAGCTCGAATCTTCCATCCTCTCGTATGTCGTCGGAGCGATGCAACCCGTATCGCTGAATTTCCACTTTTCCATCGGTCCAGGGGTCGCCCTTTTCGTCAACCACATGCCCTTTGATGAATCCCCGGAGAGACTCCAGGGCAAAATCGAAGTCGGTGACTTGTTCGTTGGGGCGGAGGCGAAGTTGCCTGGTCACCCCTCTGTAGCCCTCCAGTGAGGCCCGGAGCGAATACGTCCCTGGGGGGAGGAAATGAATGGCATAGCAGCCTTTGTCGTCCGTGAGAATGGGCTCCGCCTTTCGGGCAACTTTCATCTGTCGTCCTGCAAGCATCGGGCTATCCGCGAAATCCACGCGCACCTCGACGCCAGCGAGAGCCGATCCCTCCTCGTCAGTGGCGGTCCCCTCAACAATGCAGCCCCTTTCGAGGAGCACGTCCACGCCTTTCCTGACCTCTCCTTTTGACAGCGGCGGGAACTCGATCGTCTTTGCCTGATAATCGGGATGGAATGCCAGAAGCTTCTCAGGCACTTCACTGAGACGCGAATGATGAGAGTCAGCCGGCAGGATGATCCGATACCGCCCCTGGGGGGATGTCCTTACCGGGTCGGCGACGGCATCGTCCCCTTTTGCCAGATCATCTCCGAGTGCGACATAGGCGTCGCCCACGGGGCTTCCTACCTCGTCCCAGACTGCTCCCTCGATAATGGTGCGCTGTCCCAGTTCCACAGGAACCTGGACACCGGATAGCACTTCCCCTGGCTTCAGCGACACGGATACGTACTTTGGAGGATCAAGGAGGGTAGAGCAAAGTTCTGCGTCGCCTTCCGCGGCAATGCTTAGCTCGAATTGGCCGGAGCGGTCGGAGATGGAAGCAGCCCGTTCGGCGTTAAAGAGGTCTTCTTCTTGAGTAGAGCAGAGGACTTGAGCGTCGGAAAGCTTGTCACCCGTCTCGCATACGACAACCCCGCGAATGATGCAGGGTCCCCTCAAAACCACGGCAACCGGCTTTCCTCGCTCAATGGAACTCAGATCTATCCGCGTGGGAGCGAAACCCGCTTTTGCGGCAATGAGGAGCGCAAAAGGCTTTCTGCGGGGATGCGGCTCTGAGCGCGGGGTGTGGCCCTTCACGTTCAAGAGCAGGGCTTCGTCTTCGAATCTGAATCCCCCGCGCATATCCGAGGTCGTCCGCCGGGAGAACACGACGTTGCACAGAGCGATGGGCGAGGACCCCTCGAAAACGCCAGCCGTGAGGGTCGCAGCCGGAACCGCATTTCCCCAGACGTCCGTCACGCGGCCAAAAAGTGACTCATCATCGGCCCGTTGGGCCCTTTTCGTGGCGAGACCCTTACGCGACGTGTAATGCCCGATCCCGGAACCCCCGGAGTCCCTTTTTTGTGGCTCCTCTGGCTCGAGATGGAGCAACAGCAAAACCAGAGCCGCCAGGGCACATACCAGCGCCACCAACAGTGCGACGTGCTGCCCTCTCATAGCACCCACCCCCTTCTCAGAAGAAGATTCGGCAGAAACATTCGTTGAACCCAACTGGGATCGGTCAGGCGAGGCCAGCTTCTACATGAGAACGTTAGCACACAAGGCCCGGCCAGGCAAGCCGAAGCGGGCGCCGGGGCCGCTCTATTCCAGGGGCATCGCATTGCTGTAACAGTGCCCCTCGTCGCCTGGACCGACGAGGACCGTTCCGGCGTACGACCCCATGGGGGGAGCGGCGTACAACTCCTGAAACAGCCACGAACGCGCCGCGCCCTATCCCCGCACTCAGTCCTTGGCTTTGGGTGCTTCGCTTTCCGTTTTGCCGGTCTCAGCGGGAACGAGCACGATGCTCGCGACATGAGCGGCGGCGGGGTCCTCGCGGACGAGGGTGACGCGGCTCGGGGATTTGCCCCCCTCGTCGGCGAGGACAATCAGGTTTTCGTCTTTGAGCCAGGGTTCGGGGAGGTAGTACTCGCCGTCGGGAACGTATTGGCCGATGTTTCTGCCGTTGAGCCAGATTGTTCCGTGGCTCAAGCCCTTTGTCTTGAGGCGGAGGACGTCGGAGAAGTCGGGGTTCGGCTTGTACCAGAATCTCCCCGCAAAGAATGTGGGAATGGTCGGCCTGTTCCCGTCCGAAAGAGCTTCCCATTTGGCCGCGGACTGTGCTTCCTCACTGAACCACCCTTTTTCCTCGCCGATGAGACCGGCGCGATAGCGCCAACCTTTGAGCTCCTGAGAACCGGAAGCCGTCGTGAGCTTGACGGGGCCGTGAACGCCGGCGGCGACTTTCAGCGCGGCGACTTTCAGCGCGGCGACTCCGCTGAAATCGTAGAGCTTGTCTCTCCCCGAGTGGCGGGCGAGGACCGCGATGAGGTTCTTCCCTTTCTGCACAGGAGTGGAAACCGTCTGCGGGCCTCTGCCGTCAACTTTCCTGACGAGCTTCCCATTGGCGAAGACGAAGATTGTGTCGCCAGCAAACGAGAACTCGAGCTTCGCCTCACCTTCCGCCGCCGACTCGAATGGGCAGCGATACCACCCGTAGAAAGTGCGATGTGCTCCCGGCATTGCCCCCATATCCTTCGGGTCGTCGGACGAGGGCCAGGCGGAATCATCGAAGTCCGGTTCCGCCTCCGGCGCCGCGAGCGCGTATCGCCATTCTCTAATCTCCGGCGGCTTCGGAGGCGCGGGAAGGGACGGCGCCCGCCCTGTGACGCACAAGTTCGCCTTGTCGGTCTCGAAGGCTATCAGCCCCCTCGACCTCTCCCGGTCCGGAAGCATTGGCGTGCGGGTGTAGATGTAGCACGCTTTCTCGTCGCCTTTGAACTCAGTGCTAATCTTGACGGACGTCGTATCCTGGCTGAAATCGCTGACATAATAGGGTCCTATGACGACGGCAGGCGCCCTTCCCCACGGGTCGAACCAGGCGCGCTCCGCGAGCTTTTCATTGAGAGCGACGACCTGAACCTGCGTCGTGCCGCAACTGAACGCGAAGTCCTTCTTCTCCCACGTTCCCGGAAAGCTGAAAGAGACGATAAGTTCGCGTCCTGTGGCGTCTATGATGTAACCCTCAACTCCGCTCAGGAGACGAAGCTCGCCTTCGAGTTTGAACTTAATTTCCCCCGGCTCATTTTCGCGGCCATAGACGAAGATGAACAGCCGCTCGCCCATCCGGCGGAGCGTGAGGACGTTCGCGGCGCAGTGGGAAATGGTCACGCCGCCGAGCAGCGCCATGTCAACGATGAGCGGCAGAATGTCTCCGGGGAGAAGCGTCAGGGGCTTCACCATCGGAATCGGGTCGTGCCCTTCGATCTCGATTCTCGTGCTGATTGATTCGCCGCCCGGATTGTCCAGAAAGACGATGGTGCCGCGAGGGGTGCGGCAGAGGTAATGTACGAGCTTGCCGGAGTTGATTTTGAAACCCTCTTCGTCCGTTGTGCCACGGCTCAGGATGTGCCCGAAAGTCGCGGCGAAGATGGCGCTTTTCTTAAACCGAAAATAACTCTTGCGGAGCGCACCCGACTCGCCGATGGGCGCCGCAAAATCGTAGCTCGTGAAGATTTCGTTGTTGCTCGTGTATCCCCAGTTCGTGCCGCCGTGGAGCATGTAGTAGCTGTAGCCGCCGACGCCGAACGCGATGGCTTTCCACGTGCCTCTCTGGTAGCGGTTGATATCCTCGTCGGACAACTCCCCGAAGCGGTCGTACCAGCCGGGCCAGAATTCCGTGCTGAACCAGGGGGAATTGCCGGCTCGGGACGGCGGTTTTTCACCGGCGGGGTCGTGGCTGTGGTGGAGGCCGGAATAAAACATCGGCACTTCGATTCCGCACTCAAGCGCCTTCTTGCGGAGATGCGCGAGATAGGCGTCCTCGTCGGTGCCCCAGCCGCCCTTGTACTCGTTCTCCAGTTGAACCAGGAAGACCGGCCCGCCCTTGTGGATTTGCTTCGCGGCGACGATGGGGAGAAGCTTCTCGAACCACCTATCCACATATTTCAAATACTCCGGATCGTCCGTCCGCAGGCGAACGCCCTTGCCCACCGCAAGCCACGCGGGAAAGCCACCGAGGTCCCATTCCGCACAACTGTAGGGTCCCAGCCGCACGAAGACATTGACGCCGACTTCCTTGCACACGTCGAGAAATGCGGACAAGTCCTTGTTGCCGGAGAAATCGAACTGCCCCTCCTCCGGCTCGTGAGCGTTCCAGAAAATGTACGTGGCGATGGTGTTGAACCCCGCCATTTTCGCCCGGACGAGGCGGTCTCGCCAGAGTTCTCGCGGGACGCGCGTGTAGTGGATTTCGCCGCAGGTGAGAAATACCTTCATCCCGCGCATGATAAAGCTCTGGTTATCAAACGTGATGAACTTCTTCGCCGCCTCCTGCTCATGAAATATCTCGTCATTCGCACGGCCCGCGGCAGGCCAGGCGACGTAGATAGCGATGATTGCGAGAAAGAGAAATGTGTCGGAAACGGTCTCCTGAAACCTCATCAACGCTCCTTTCGTTCAACGTTCCCGAAAGATGGTTCACGCCTCGCTAACGAGCGACCTCAATTCTATAGAAGTTCTGCGGCGAAATCACGGGGTGACCGATCCAAATGGTTGAGTCGCCTGTCGAGGGGACGGTTATTTCCTCCGTCCATTCCGCCGTGGGGAGGTCCGGGCAGGACCAGACCGTGTAGGTATCGCCCGGGCGGCTCTTCCAGGTGAGCCGAACCTCGCCGGTCGGTATGGGCGACACCTCAATGACCTTGAACGGCCAGGAGCCGTACTCGTAGGCGCCCATGTCCGCGGTCCGAGAGGTCTTTCCGAAGAAAATCCGCGGATTCCCGTCGAGGTCGAGAGCGCCCCACATCCAGTCCTCGTTGCAGCCCGTATCAATGCACGGGGACTCGGCAGCCAGGCGATAGTTATTGTCAAGGAAGGTCTTGGAGTCACCATCGGGCCCGTCTCGGTCAATGAAGGTCGGGTCCTGCGCGATATTCCCTCCAGCGCCTCCGGTCCAGCCCTCGATGCAGCAATACGCAGGTTCGCTCGATGAATGGATTTGCGCGCCCTCAGGGGCCGTGTTCCCCCAGATGATGCAGTTGAGGATGGCGCCTTCGCAGCAACCCAGCCCTCCTCCGCGCGAGTGGTATGCCCCCCAGGCCGAGTTCGAGACTATCGTGTTGTTGGTTATCGTTCCGTTGCACGAAAAAAGACCACCGCCCTCAGGGAAGGATCCCGTCGCCGAGTTTCCCGAGATAACATTGTTCTCGATCACACCGCTGCACGAAGCCAGCCCCCCACCCTTTGCATCATCTCCTTCGGCGACGTTTCCGCTGATGATGTTGCACCGAATCACTCCATCGCAGTAGTTCAATCCACCGCCTTCGATTGCGACGTTTCCAGTTATGGTATTGTTTTCGATCTCGCCGCTGCAAGCGTACAGCCCACCTCCGAACCGGGCTGAGTTGTCGGAGATGACATTGCGGCGAATGTTGCCATCGCAATAACATATTCCTCCCCCTTCGCCCCATTCGTCGAGAAGGGTGTTTCGGCGGATAATATTGTTCTCGATTGTGGCGTGGGTCCGACTGTGCCAGTCACCTCCATTGATTCCGCCGCCATACGCGGCACGGCCGTTCTGGATGGTAAAGCCGGAAAGAATACAGCTATCGTCTTCGGTCCCAGAGAAGGAGATCACAGACGCGTTTCGGCCGCCGTCTATGATTGTGCTGCTCACGACGCTTGCGTTTGAAGGGTCAGTGCTCCTGAAGATGACGTTCTTCCCCCGGAACCGGATGTTCTCCACATACAGCCCCGGATAGACCACGATCTCATCTCCGTCGTTCGACTCGCAGAGAGCAGTTTGTATAGTCTGATAGCATCTGTTCTTGGTCAGGTTCTCTACGACAGTTCTCGATGCGGTTTTCGGGTCCCAGCCGTAGCAGTACTCCATCACGTTTGTAATGCGGTCGCCGTCAACGTCGCCCGTCCCAGCCTGTTCGAGGTTTTCGAACCAGTGGAGTTCCCAGGCGTCGGGGAGGCCATCGGCATCAGTGTCTGAGTCCATCGGCTTGGAGGTTGCCTCAGGGGTATTCCCGTAGGCGCCCATGTTGATTCGTCCGCCGTTCGGTTCCGGTTCGTTGGAGAAGGGCGAAGCGGGATCGCCGGCGTCTATGCAGGGCGACCAGGGCTCAAGGTGA
>CAZFAP010000002.1:0-86543 GCA_964516325.1 uncultured Verrucomicrobiota bacterium | reverse complement strand
ATGCCAGAACCGAAAACGCTTTGCGTCAAACGGACGCTCTGGCAGGTCGAGCAAATAGGCTTCCCAGCCCACGTCCTCCTCCTTCACGTCGTGATACGGTCTCGCCCAGCGAGGATTGCAGTCGTTCCAGCCGGTAACGACTTCGCTGATCGTTCCGAGAACGCCCGACTGAATCAGCTCGGCGCCCGCCTGAAACTTCCCCTCGCTCCGACGCTGCGTGCCAATCTGCACGACGCGTTTGTTATCCAGCACGGCGTGCAGAGCATCCCTCGCGTCCCGCATATTACTCGCCATCGGTTTTTCGCAATAGGCGTCCTTGCCCGCCCGCGCCGCATCCGCGAGAATCCGGCTGTGCTGAAAGTCCGGCGTGGCTATGATCACCGCATCCACATCTTTCAGCGCCAGTACGTCCGCGTGTCGGGAAAACGTCTTCGGCTCTTGCCCCGTCCAGCTTTTCACCCTCGCTGCCATCCGCTCCCGGTTGAGCCGCCACACGTCGCAGATTGTCGTGATTTCCACGTTGTGCCTTTCCGCAACGTTCTTGACCTCCCCCAGGAGGTATTCTCCTCGCCCGCCGGCGCCGATCACCCCTATCGAAATCCGGTCGTTCGCGGCGAGCGCGTGTCCCCCATGGGACCCTATCCCAAGGAGTGTCGCGCCCGCTGCTCCGGCGCTGGCCATCGAAAGAAAATCTCGCCTGTTGAGCTTGTCATGCATCATTTCATTTCCCTCCCTGTCCGTCGAGGCGTTGCGTCCTCTGCGGTTTGCCAATCAACCAGCAAGTAGCCTTTTGACTTTCTCCTCATCCACTTCGATTCCGAGTCCCGCGCCGGTTGGCGCCTCAAGCTCGCCGTTGACCGGCTTGAATGGCTTTTTGATGACGCTTTCAGCCAGAAATTGCGGTCCGTTCAAGGCCGCCGGAAAACGCAGACCATACGCGCCATACAAACAGAGGCTCGCCGCCAGCGATACATCCGGGTCCGTCAACCCGCTCCCGAGAAACATTAAGCCCGCATCCATCAGAATTTCCACCTGCCTCCTCGCCGGAAGCAGCCCGCCGCACCTTGCCGGCTTCATTGCCACTCCGTCGAGAAGGTCGAGGCGAATGAATTCGATAAGGTCTGCGGGCGAGACCACCCCCTCGTCCAGGATAATCGGCAGCGCTCCCTGTTTCTTCAACTCGCGGTATCCCGTGAGGCGATTCGCCCGCAGCGGCTGCTCGAGAACTGAAACACCGGTCTCCGCCAGCTTCGGGGCAACCGCCATGGCCGTCGCCAGATCATACCCACCGTTCGCGTCCGCCCAGAGGAACCCCTCCGGCGCCGCCTTCTTCACAATCCTGCACAACTCGACATCGAACGCCGGGTCCGGGGCGACTTTCACATTGAAGTTCCGGTAGCCGCGTTTCTTTCCTTCTTCAATCAGCTTCTCCGTCTCGTCGAGGGTTCGCGGATTGACCGTCCAACTCAGCGTGATTTTGCGGCCCGCAGGGCAGCCCCAGCGTTCCGCCAACGATAGCCCAGACGCCTTGCCCACCAGGTCGTGCAGCGCCATATCTATTCCCGATTTGGCAATCGGCGAACCCGTGGAGAATGAGGGAGCTATCGCCGCATTCATCGCGTGATGCGCTCCCACCAGATCGAAAGGATCGCGGCCAAGCAGAGCGGGCTTCAGATATTCCTCGATCGTGCTGGTTACCGACTCCAGCGTCTCGTAGCTCCACTTCGGAATCGGCACGCTTTCTCCCCAGCCCACCGTGCCATCATCGGACGTGATCTTCACGAGAACTGCCGGTCTGCCGGGCGGCGTCCCCGGCGGTCCCTCGAAGAACTTGAAATATCCGACGGTCGGATACCGGACGGGAAAGACCTCGATCCGTTCGATCTTCATTCTTGATGCCTTCTCCGCGTGCATCTCGGTTTTCTCGCTCCCCGCCACCGATGCTGCCAGCGACCCAATCGCACCAACCGCAGCTACCTGCAAAAACTCTCGTCGCGAATGCCTTGTGTCGCCTTGCCTGCTTCGACTTCTTTCCTCCATCTTTCCCTCCGGCGGGTATCCCAGCTTGCTTAACTTTAAGCAAAAAGTTTTTTTGGGTGAAGAAAGAGTTATCCTGTTGCCCAGCGCTTTCCTTCGGTTACATTACTCCATCGCCATTCTCGATTCCAGCGATTTTGCCTGGGTGTGCGTCTCCTCCGTTCCTGAACGCCGCATTGGCCGGTCCCGATGGCGAACGAACCACGGAAACCTGTGCTCTCGGCGACAAAGGAGGCGGCCGAAAGCCGTGCCCGGTTGGTCGCTCGACCGCCCGCGCTGCCCTCAAAATGGCAAGCCCCGGGAAAGCCCTTGTTTAAGTTCCCGGGGCTTCAGGCTGCCGTTGCGGCTGTCGGTCATGGGCCGATCAGAGACCGGCGATCTTGCGGCCCGCCGCCTTCTGAAAGAAACTATCTTCTGCAGCTCTCAGGTTCTACCAGAAATCTGTCCTATTGCCATACCAGACGGAAGCATCCTCCCAGGAGGGACTACTTCCTCCCCAGCCCAAATTGCACTTGAACTGCCCTACAAGCACAGCGGCGGCAAGCACGGATAATGGCTTTCCCCGTCGAGAACCCGAAGACCATTAACCGAGCATTACTGTCTGCTACGGGCAACTACTGGACACCATATAGTCACAACACAGACAGAACGTCAATCAGAAGGATGGAGGAAACATGAAAAGACCTCAATCGAAACGGAAGCGGCACGCCAAACCCCGGAGGAAGCGAACGGAGACATTGCATAATCCGTTGGGCACTCGGACGGTCTGGAAATAGGCAACTTGGCAGTCAGGACAGACAGCCCCCTCTCGATGACCCCGCGAAAGAGCCTTGACCGGCCCGCGTGGGCGACTGAAAGGGGGTTTCTTTTGGCGGCGGGTCATTCTTTCTCGGAGCGTTTTTTGATGGCAGCGGTGGCCTTGCTCCCTTCGCGCTCTAAGAAACTCAAGGCTGTTCTGTACTTTTGTCGCAGTGAGGTCAGGGAGAAATCAGGGTAACAAGTTCGCTGAACCCAAGCGAGGAAAGGATCCTCAGGCGTAATCTTCTTTCCTTGACTATGCCAAGAAAGCACCTCAAAAAGGGCTGCTCGGTCATATGCGCATAAAAAACGCCAGAATTTTCCCACCTTCGCGCGCTTATCTTCCGGGATAGAATAACCCTCTGTCGGCTCGTCGTAAAGATACATAGCGAGCGTCCAAGCGAAGTTGTCCCCAGGCGGGTTTCCCGCGAACCTTTCTTGAAGGTCCTCCCTGGCTTCATGAAGCGCGCGATTCCACGCCGCGAAGACCGGATGCGTTTTTGTTCTCGCCTTCCGCACCCAGCTGGGAAACCGGAAGAAATAAGGTTTGGCATGGCGCAATCGCCGCAATATGCTTTGGTCATCCTCGTCTTCCGAAGACTCCATCTCCTGGAGGTAGGCGTGCCGCATTAAAAGCGCGACGGTCTCTTCTCCGAACCTGATCCACCTTCGGCGATTGTGAAAAACGACAGGCAGAAGTCCACGGTAAATCCAAGATCGCACGGTTTCCCGACTCACCCCCATCCAGAAGGCGAAGCTCCTTTGCGTCCACAGGACTGGTTGTTGAGGAACGAAGTCAATATCAAATTCGTCTCTGAAGCGACAGTGCGCCTGCATCCACAGGGCATGAGGACGTTCTTTCCCTCGACAGAGTTCATTGAGTATTTCTTGACGACGTCGGGTTGTCCTTCGCCGCAAGGTTCGGTCCTCTAACACGTTTTCAGGGCGTGCGCGATATGTAAAGAACATGCGCTCGTGTTTATAAGAATCGAAATCCATGTTTTTGCTTCCTGCCTGGGCCGTCGAGGAAATGCCTGTTTTTCAGGCTTAGTTTGACACCTGGCAGTATTGTAGTAACTTTGTCCCCGACAATACAAGACTTTTTTTTGGAGGTAAGAAAATGACGAAATCAGGACGGCGTTACTACCATGTCCCGCTCAGTATTAGCGTTAGGGCGGACTACCCATTTTGGGGTGCGCTTCGATTTCTGTGCGCCAGATGGCGGTTGACAAAGTCAGCGGTGGTCCGCGAGTGCATCACAAGGGCGGCGGCGGCGGTGCGCGAGATGGAGAGGGTAAAAAAGGTGAATCATGAAAAAGAATGAGACAGGGGCGCCGGCGCCCAAGCCGGCAAAGATGGGCTTTGATGCCGAATTAGAAGGTCAGGCGGCAAAGTCGGCGGTTGAGCAGTGGCAAGAGAGAGCCGAGGCGCAGGCGCTGGCGAATAAGGCATTTGTCGCGTCCATGCTCGCCGCAATGGAGAGCAGGGAAGCCAAGACAGAAGTGGATCGGCTCAGACTTCTTGCGGTCCCGGTGGCGGGGAAACTCGAGCAATTGAAGTCGGCGTTGCTCAACTGGCGGAGCAGGAACGGCGGCAACTGGGCGCGGGAAACGTTGATCGGCGTCCTGTCGGGCTGGAATTTCAGGGACGATGAATTTGGCCATTCGATGTATTCGTCGCGCGATTGGGAAGACGTGATGATTCATGCATTGAGCGATGATGTCCGTCAGGCAGTCATCGCGCTTTTTCGCAGTAAGGATGGGATGTCGCGGCGGGACATCTGCACCTACGCCCTATTGTGCGTTGACGAGTTTGACGTCCAGGGGCTGCCTGAGATAACGCCGCCCAACCTGGTTCAGACTATAAGCGTGGACGGAGCCGGTGTTGGCGGGTTGCGAAAGGTCTAAGGCTTGATATGTTGTGCAGCGCGCCTCCTATGTTCCGACGGAAGGCCGTCTTGGGGCGGTCCGGCTTTTTGATTTTCTCCGGGCCGCTCCCAGGCGGCAACGCATGCGAAGTGCAGATTTCTCGTCGAGGATAGTCCCCTCGGTGACTAAAGGATGAAAAAGCAATACGGCTTCAGCGATGACGGCGCTGGTTGGCATGCGACGCCTGACCAGTTATGGAAGGATCGGAAGGTTCTCATGTTGTGGACTTACTTGCGAGGTGCGACGTCCTCATTCTGTTGGAAGGACAACACCTTTCACGTTTGGGCGTCCGCTCCACGCATAGCGAAGGACTTGGGTTTTTCCGTGACCGCGATCAAACGCGCAATCGGGCGTGCGGTTCAGTATGGCTTACTGACGTATGACCATCCGCCCGGCAACAAGGGAACGGGGCGGGATAGGGGGAAATGCGAGTTTATTTTGGCAGCGCCACCGGACTGCAAAGCTCGTCGAGAAGAGCCGAAAAGCGGACTGCAAAATGGTCAAAGCGGACTGCAAAACGATGACGAAGCGGACTGCAAAGCTCGACGAGAGAAGTCAGAAAGCGGACTGCAAACCGAAAGCAAAGCGGACGGGATTAAGGTCAAGAATAGTCAGGAACAAGAATATGAGAAAGAAAGAGTCAGAAAGAAAGATTTTTCTCAAGTGGTTCCTGACCCTTTGACCTTGACCTCTTCGGATGGTGATATGGGGGTACAGGTGCCTGCTACGATAATCAAAGGCACGGACATTGTTACCTTGTTGGGTTTGCTCACCCGCCTATTCCGCGAAACCTTCCCGCACGCTCGCTTTCAGGGAAAACATATCACGTCCGCCTTTTTGGAGAAGGTCTTTTCCGAGTGCCTCGACCTGGGCGGGACGGGGGCGGCCATTGTTCAGCAGATGCGACTCAACATGAGCGACGGAACGAATCCGGCTGGTATCTTCAAGGGGCTGAAAGGACGGCTTCGCCGGGCGCAGAAAGAGGGGAGGTCTCCGCGGTCGCACAGTTGGGCGGACTTTGAGAGTGCGGCAACTTCGCTACGGAAATCCATTCTCAACCGAGACCATCCCCCCGGGGGAAACCCTTCCCTGGCAGCACCAGGGGAAGCAACGGCGACCGGACCGGAAGGAGACCCAGACAGGCTCGCGGCGCTGTACGTCGAATGCGGGGGCGTCCAGGGACTCACCTCAGCGCGACAGCATATCGCGGGGGCGTTGAAAGAGAACATATCGGCAACGGCGATTGAAACGGCGATCCGCGCGTACAAGCAGGCGAACATTCAACGAGTGTTGCAGGCGGCAAGGACAGGTACAACATGAAAGACGAAAAGCGGGAAAGGGGACATTTTGCGGTTCTCGTCGAGAAAAGGGCTTCGCAGGACAGCGCAGGACGCACGATCTCGACGGGGGCCTGTGTGTTGACCCTCAGAGAATCAAAGAAAATCAAAAGCTCCCCGAGCCGGGGTTGTCGGGTCGTTTGTTCTCCGCGTATGACCCGGAGGGCAACTCCTCCCTCTGGGATGGTGATTGGTGTCTCCCGACACCCCCGGCCGCGGGTTGAAAGGAAAAAAGAAGATGGTAACAGACAACAACAATGAAGAACGGATCGCGGCATTCTGGGAAGACTTCGCGGCGGCAAGCGCGAAGGGCGAAGCGGTCGCATTTCTCAGACGGGTCACGGAAGACGACCCGCTCTTAGTCCTGATGGTCATCGTCCAGTTGGCCTGGGAAGCGGCGAAGGAGGGAACATGACTTTCATCAAGGGACAAAGCGGGAATCCGAGCGGGAAGCCGAAGGGCACTGTGAATAAGTACACCACGCTGAAACAAAGCATTCTGGACGCCTATCATCGGCTTGGCGGAGTGCGCTGGCTTGTGGCACAGGCAAAGGAAAATCCGACGGCGTTCATTGCCTTGTTGGGGCGGTTGCTGCCGCGACAGGTCGAGAGCGACGAGGATGCGATAACGCCGCAATGGGCCGCGTGGTTCGTGAGGGAAGTGGACCAGATAATCGGGGAAGAAATAACGAACGCGGAACTCAGGGCTGCGGTAAAGGCCAAGGCAGCCATCCTGGCTGCGTGCCAGGGACACCCACTGACCGAGGTCGAGGGTTGAAAAGTGCAGGTTGTTTCAAGGAATTGCACATAGAGTGCACAGTTTGCTCGTCGAGGGCAACGTGCTTTGTGACTATACGATGACCAACAAGGAAAGGGAGGATAGCACCATGAACGGATTACAGGGTTGTGTATTTCGCGCGGGGCAGGGAGCACTTGAGAATCAGCCCAGCCCGAACATTGGACCAGGGCGACAGGGGATGAAGCGATACCGCAAGGAATTGGTGCACCTCGGGCGATACCGACACCCCGAAAGTGGCAAGGCTTTTGACGTTACCGCAAAAAGCCTGACCGACTGGGAGCGCGAGTTTGGGCGGATGAAGGCGAACGGCGTCAAGGTCCCCGTGGTACTGACCCATGCGGGAGCTCAGGACCCGGACAAAAACAGAGGATGGCTCCAAGATGTTTTTGTCGAAGGTGGGGCGCTTATCGGGATGCTTGACCTCATTGGCGAGGATGCTGACCGCCTTGCGGCAACGACCGACGTGTCAATCCATTCGCCGCAATCCTTCGTTGACGGCAAGGGGAACGCTTACAGCTGGCCCATCCTGCACGTCGCGCTGTGCACAGACCCCCTCGTTCCAGGGCTGAGCGGATTTGTGGCGGTTGCGGCTTCGTTGGGGGGGGCGGCAACTGAGACCGCGGTTTACAAACTGGACGAAAACGGCAGACGTGACCCTGGTCTTCCGGCTCGCATTCGACAGGCTTACGGCAGATAAGGAAAGGAGCGAAAGATGGCGACGCTTGGCGAAGTTATTATCAACCTGAAGGCGAATATCTCTGACATGCAATCGGGAAGCGCGGCTGCCGAGAGCATGGCGAACAGGCTGCACTCCCGGTGGACGGTATCCATGCGGGGCGTGCAGCGCGCACTATCGCACGGCGGCTTCGCCATCATGGCCTTTGCGAATCAGATACAGTCAGGACAGAAATCATCCGAGGCGTTTCTTGGGACCATCATGTCGATCGGGTTTCTCTTCCGGGGTTGGCCGCAACTTATCGCAATGGCCGGGTCGGTGGCCATCTCATTTTTTCAGAAGGCCAAAGTGGAAGCGAAGAAACTGGCAGATGCTCAGATTACCGAGATGAAGCGAGTCGCCGATGTGAACAAGGAATTTGCGAAAGACATGGAGGCTCGCGCAGGCGAAGAGATTGACCCACGAATTGCGCTCCGCAAGGGCATGATTGAGAGACGGCGCGAAGAAATGGAGCAAATACGGTTAGAAGCGGTTGCAACCGAGGGGGGAGATATTGTCATGCGCCCTGCCACAGACCCTTCACGAGCCAGGGCACTCCGGGAAGAGATAGAGCTTCTCGAAGAAGAGAATGCCGAAATCGAGTATCAAAATAAACTGGAAGCAACGCGGCAGGATGTCAGGGAGCGCGGAGCTTCTGCTGCCAGAGCCAACATCGCGAGGATTCAGGAGCAACTTGACGTCTATGCGGGATGGAGAGAAACTCTGGAAAAGGCAAGGACTATGGCACGGCCCGCGCCATTCCAAGCGCGATTCGAGGGGCCTATCGAGATGTACAAGCGCATCCAGACCGCCGCCGCCTCGCGGATTGACCGTCAGGACGAGATCGCAAAGAACACGAAATTGGCCGCGGACGCCCTGCTCAAGTTGGGAATTACTGAAGAGAAAATCGCAAAAGCCGACGCCGAAATGGTGGCACTACTGAAAAAGTACCAAGCAGTCCCCGGCGTCATGGGGCCGTGAAACGCACCAGCACTGCGGAGTTTTCTCGACGAGAGCGGCGTCTTTGGTGACCGCTTGGTGACTAAAATCAGATGGAAGACCTTCTGGACATAGGACAAGCAAGCAAGCGGCTGGGCGTCAGACCGGGGACGCTGCGAGACTGGGTTTGGCGTCGGCGGATTGTCTATGTCAAGGTCGGGCGGCTTGTGCGGTTTGACCCCTTCGACCTTGAGAGGTTTGTAGAGAAGTCGAAGCGCCATCCTTTGGAGAAAGAAATCCCTTGACACCCCTTTGCGATGGTGAGATACTGCTGGCGTGAAACCTGGTGAAGGCTTTTTTACGCGCCAAAACAAAACTGCCCGAGTCGAGGGAATCAGCAATGGTTCCCGATCCAGACCTTCTCTGGGTTTCACCGGCTCGGGCTTTTTTGTCAGGAGGTGCACCATGAACGAGTTGGAAGTGGAAACGTACGCGCCGATAGAAGTCCTTGAACACTTCGCCGACGAAATGAGCGACTTCAGCCTTCTGCAGCGCGCTGTGGAAGACCAGACCGAGTTCGAGTTCACCGCCCCAGCATTGTTGCGGACGTTCTGGCGCTTCTTCGTGCGAACGTGGGAGCCAATGATGAAGGCGATTGAGGCCATCAAGAAGCAACTTCCGCCCGACGAGGATGACGATATTCCCCTGGTCGTGAAGGGCGGGGGCGGCGGGGTTGTCACAGCGCCGGATGCGCCCAATGCGCCCCCGGAGCCCGAGCCTTCGGCGGCGTCGCTCGGAGAGATAGACGGTCGCTGTTGGGCAATTGCGCGGGAGTACAAAGACAAGATACAGCCTCATCTTACCACGACGGACATGGAAGATGTCATGCGGCAGATTGACTGGGACCTGAAAGAGGGAATCACCGGGATTGAGATTCTGACGCAGATCAAAGCCGCACAACCGGGCACGTCTTATCAGGACATCTCAGTGGCGACACGTCTTGAGCATGAACGGAAGGCCGCGGCACGCCTCGAACATGAACGCGCGGCACGTGTTGACCGTGAACGGAAGGCGGCGGCAAGCGAACGGAAACAGAAGAAAGAGCCTACACAGTGAACATGGGGGGCACCAGTCGGAACCTGACCGACCTCCCCCCCGGCTGGTGCCTCCCTGGACTTGCCCGGCGCATAGGATGCAGAAGCGAGAAACGCCGCAAAAACGGAAAGATTTTTCAACATGAGGGATAGTGGTAAGGGGGGTGTTACAACGCACCCCAGAAGGAGGGCAATGACGATGGCAGTTTATGAACGAAAGGGTTGGTGGTACGCCGATTTCTATATCGGCACGCGGCGTGTCCGGCAGAAGGCGGGTGCCACTCGGCGGGATGCAGAGCGGGTCCTGAAGGCTTTGCAGGCGGACGCCCTGCGGGGGAAGTACGACATGATTGCAGGGATGAAGGCTCCCCGCTTCGGGGAGTATGCCGAGGAAATTGCCAAATGGTCGAAGCGAGAGAAGCGGAGTTGGGTGCGAGACGCGACGAGCCTGCGCCACCTTTGCGGGTTCTTCGGGACTCGGCGATTGTCAGAAATCGGCATGCTCGACATAGAGGGCTACAAGGTCGAGCGGCTCTCGGCGGGAATGTGCAGGAGCACGATTGACAGGGAACTCGCCATTCTCAGGGTGCTGTTCAATCATGCCGTCCGGGAAGGGAAGATCAAACGGAATCCGCTCACGAGCGACCTGCTATTTCACGAGGATAACAAGGTCGAGCACCCTCTTTCGGCTGACGACGAACGCAAACTCCTGGCGGCGTCCCCGCCCTGGTTGAGAGACTTCATCATCTTCGCCCTCTCGACAGGGCTTCGCAAGGCGCAGATCGAGGGGTTGAAATGGACGCAGCTTGAGAAGCGCCCAGGCACAATATACCTTCCGGCGGCGGTCTGCAAAAGCAAACGAGACCATACCCTGCCGCTGAACGCAACGGCGCAGGCGGTCATTGCGGCGCAGGAGCGACGTGGCGAGTGCGTCTTTGGGGGCGACCGTCCCTTGTCCGGCGTCCACGTGGCATTCAAGAAAGCCCTTGCGGCAGCCGGCCTCGACCGGGGTTTTCGCATTCACGACTTGAGGCACAGCTGCGCGAGCCGGCTTGCTGAGCGGGGCTGTGACGTGGCAACGCTTCAACAGCTTATGCAGCACGCGGACCTGAAAACGACGCAGCGGTACATTCACCCTTCGGCTCAGGCAATGGAGAGAAGCGTCCGGCTCTTAGATAGTCACCAATCGGTCACCATCCCGTTTTCAGAAGTTGCCGACCAGAAGGTTGCGGTTGCCGCAAGTAGCGGAGCGCCTGTGACTTCGGAAGCGCGCATCGGGGGCTATGAACCGCCCTTGAACCTGCACTTGAACTGCCTCTCCGTGGACCAGACCGTCCCGAAAATATCCGTCCACTCCCGGTACCTGTAGCCGTACGCCACGCAGTAGTGCGCGGACGAGCACCACAGACCGATGATTGCGGGTCTATCATCGTCTCGGATGGCGTTTCGCGCTTCCTCCCGGCAACTCGACGTGGGGAAACAGGATATCGAGTAAGTAGTCGAGATGCTGTAACTGATGCCGCGGTCGTCCCTCGCCCACCTGTATCCGTCGGGCATCTCCCATGGGTTGGTGGCTGCCGGGCTTCCCGCGCAGTAGGTATCCACGTAGTCCCTGACGGTCATAATGCAATCTTCAACGTACGAGTCGTTGTAGAGGGGGGCCGGGCCGCCGCTGATGAGGCTGGCGTAGCCCTTGTAATCGAACCAGCCGTAGAGCATCGCCCAAGCGACCGGTCCGCAGCCCGTGTAGCAGCCGCAACTCGTACACCACGTCTGATAGTACCGCCGCTGGTCGTCCCAGTCCCCCGCATAGTAGGTCGTCCAGGAAGACCAACCCGCAGGCTTCTGGGGAGACAGAATGCCCTCCTGTCTGACGGTGAGACCATAAGCTGCTTCTCCGCCGCCCGCAAAAAACACGTGCAGCACGGTTCCCCCGACTTTCTCGCCGGTGATGGACAGGCCCTGGTCGAGAATTTCGATGGATGCGACGCTCGCGTCGCCGACAATAAATCTTTCAATTTTCTTGTCCTGCAATACGGTGGCTTCCTTTTGCAGGATGATGTCAAAGAAGTTCTCCGGGTTGATGCCCTCGTAGAGGTCCCAAATGATTGTCGCCTCTTCTTTGCGGAGCTGACGCGCCCGCTTCATGTATTCCGATTCCAAATAAGCCTGCTTGAACGCCTGGTAGCTTTCATAGGCTTCGCCGGTCAGGTCCGGTGCGCCCTGCGGGAGCTGCTCGCCGTCGTTCGTTACAACGTGCTCAAACTCCTTGCCGATATAGTCGCAGATGCTGTCGGGGTATCGAACCGGTTCCGAGCCCAGATGCGCCGCCATCTCCCCCAGAGCGTTCTCCGCAACCATGAAAACGCTGTCGTACCGAAATATCCGCACCCCCGCGGATTTTGCCAACTCTCGGAGCATTTCAGTGCGAGTCGGCCCCTCCGTAGCGTAGGAGACGATCAGGAAATCGTTCCTCGTGACGGAGACGAGGATGAAACCCCGGTCCTCCAGCGGGGGAAGCTGGGTCGCGAGAGTCCCTGGCGGGGGGAGCGTGGGCTTTTGAATCACCTTGAACTCGATGTAAGCGATGCCCTGAGCCGCGGGGTTGTACATGGGGAACGCGGTAGGTCCCAAGACGGCGCCTTCCCATCCGTTGTCCCCTTCCATGTTGCGGTTCTCGTCCAGATGTCTTTGCGCGAACTGGCGGGCAATGGGCGGGACCTGGTCCAACGGCATGGAGGTCGGCGGAAGCTGCTTGTTAACAACACCTATCCGCATCCGGTAATACGCAGAGGAAGCCCCAAAGGCGTCCTCGAATTCCCCTTCGACTACGGGAAGAGTCTCCGCAGGAACGTCTTCCCACTCTCCGTCGGGTGAGGTGGCTCTCTGAAGCCGAAGCCGGGTCGTATAGTCAACATTGACTGTGCAGAAGGCTGACGGCATCAGCAGAAGAACAATCAGAGCGAACAGCGGTGTCTTTCTCATGTTTGTCCTTTCGTGATTGTTGTGGGGTTGTTGGCGAGAGCATTTATGCAGGGCTTGTGGCAGGCTATTCTCGGGGTGTGCAGCCCGGCGGGCGGTAACAGGGATGCGAGGTGTGACCTGTCTGAATGGGGAAGAGCCGGCGTGAACGCCGGGAGGAGCGACCCAAAGATTGAAGGGTGTTTCGGATACTTGCGATAGTTCGCCATCGTCCGGGAGCAACGCAGTTGCCCCCTTACCCTCCGGTCGCTGCCTTTCTACACGAGCCCCGCCGAATTGTTAACTCGTTTTTATTACGCTACGGCTGACGGCGTAAAGTGGAGTCTTTGAGGTTGCCAAACCCCGTTTCGTGCCTCCACGGACCAGCCGCGTGCCGATCCCCAACTCCTGCTCCCGCTATAGCCCAAATTCTGGGGAAACTTCTGGTTGTCCAAAGTGCTTGAATGATGGGGGAGTCTGTGCTATAAGGGGATTTGGTTCAGTGGGTGGCGTGCGGAGCTTGTCCGGCGGGCGATGGGCAGGAATGGAAGTCGTCTTTCCTGGGCAACGATTGTGTGCCGCGAAGCAGAAGGTGGGACGTTGAGGAAGGTAGTTCTGTCGCTCCCCTATATCATTGGGCTATCCCTCGCCGGGTACATAGCCTGGACCGGCCCCTCCGGGGCTGCCCACGGTCAGCTTGTCTCCGATTCTGGAGGGAAGATGCCGCCGGCGCCGGGCCCGCCCCACCCCATCGAGCCTCCTTCCTTCATAACCGTGAATGCCCGCCCTTCAGAAGTCGTCCTCGGCCAGACGGTATGTATATATGGCTCTCTGATGGATTCCCTTGAAATCGGTCTCCCCGGTCGCGGGATCAGCATTGCCATGACGCCCCCATCAGGGAATCCGGAGGTTTTCACGACGGAGACGGACTTCAGGGGAGATTACGTGTTCTTTTACAGGACGGGTGCGGCTGGGCAAGGCTGGCAGGCCGTAGCGTCCTGGCCTGGGGACGGAAAGTACCTGGGGGCTTCGGCGGAGCCTCCGGCGGTGTTCAACGTTCTTCCTGCGGATACACAACTCAGTATTATCCCCTCCGCCTTTGCCGTGCAGGTCTCTTCCGAGATGCACACCTTTGGGCGGTTGACCACAAGCACACCGCTTCCTCCCGGATCGGGGGTCTTGAAGGGGCAACCTGTGAATTTGTACCTGACGGACCCGACGGGAAAGGTGCTGGGGCCGCTCTCCACGTCAACGGACGAAAACGGCGGCCATCTCTACGACCTTACCCTCTCACGGGTGGGTGTTTGGAAGCTTTGGACGAAGTTCAATGGAAGCCCCGACCTTAATCCTTCGTCTTCCCGCGAGATTTACATTCAGGTGAAAGCGACGGCGGGGTACGCCGTTATCGTTTCGGGGGGAGAGAACCAGGACGGGGGCTTGGAGTCGCGCAACCGGACGACGGATACGGTCTATCGGAAGCTGCGGCAGAGGGGTTTCGGACCGGAAGGCATTTTCTATTTGCGTTTTGGGGTTCCCGACGACAACGGTATCCTTGTGGAGGGTCCGCCGAGCAAGGATGCGATCAAGTACGCCATCACGACGTGGGCAAAGGAGCGGATGACAGCGGCGCCGGGGCCGCTTTTCCTGATTTTCGTGGGGCCGGGGAAGCCTTTCCGTTTCTACGTTTCGGGAGAGACGGAAACGATAGTGCCGTGGGAGCTTGATGCCTGGATCGAAACGCTCGAGAGGTCTCTGACCGGGTCTCCTGCCGACGGGCAACCCATAGCCTTCATTTATGGGGCGCCTTATTCGGGCAGTTTCATCCATTGGCTCTCGAAGAAGGAAAATCCCCGCGTGATTATCACAAGCTCCGACCCGCGTGAGCTTCCTGTGACGGGGCCGCTGGAAAATGGCGTGAGCCGTCAGGGCGAATTCTTTGTGCTGGCGCTCTTCGAGCAGTTGGCGCGGGGGCAGCAGTTGATGCGCTCGTTTGAACAGGCCGCCGAGACGACCTGGCTGTACACCCGCAACTTAGACGGCAACGGGCTTACCGGTGGATTGGATTACCCGGACCTCAGCGCACACCACCCGCTTCTGGACGACAACGGGGACGGCATTGGCTCTTTTGATTTCCTTTCGGCGCGACTGAATGACGATGGGTTCCTTTCCTCCCGCATTTTCCTTGGATACGGAGAACCCCAGTTGGAGGCGGAGATTGTCGAGGTCTCCCCGAAACAGGTCATCTCTCCGGGTGGGTATCCCGATCTTTGGGCCCGAGTGAACAACCGGGACCTTGCGCAGGGCGTCTGGATGATTATTAAGCCGCCCTCGTTCTCCATGGGGGTCCTTACTGGCGACCCTACGATGCATCGGGACGTGGACGGCATTCGCGTTCTGCTATACGACTCCGATATGGATGGGGTGTTCTCCACGACCCAGTACCCGGAGTTCACGGAATCGGGGACGTATCGGGTGCTCTTCTTCGTCAAGGACAGGTACACGGGGCAGTTGGGAGAGGTTTGGAAGAGCAAGGTCGTCGTGTTCGCCCCTGCGGCGCCGGGACCGGGGGACTTCTCCATCCTGTCACCGAAAGACGGGTCGGCTGTGGGGCGGCAGGCGCTTCTGACGTGGAGCGCCAGCCAGAAGGGAGGACCGGACGACGAGATCACCTATGTTGTCCAGATTGCGACTGACCCATCGTTCACGAACGTGGTCTTTGAGCAGAGCGATGTCGAGGGGACCTCGTTTCTCCTCGAGGAAGGCATGGGCCTCCTTGATAAAACGACGTATTACTGGCGGGTACGGGCGGAGAATTTCTTCGGGAAGGTTTTGTTTGCCCGAAGCCCCGAAATGAAGAGCACGGACATCGGGCAGCCGTTGGAGGGGCAGACGTTCTACGACGCAGGGGCAGACGCCTACACGGTTCTGGGTAACGGCTTGGACAGTTTTGGGACGGAGGACCATTTCCGGTTCGTTCACACTTCGGCAAGGTCGAGTTTCGAGATTTCGGCGAGAGTTGATTCCCTCAACGGCATGGACGGCCCGGCTTTCGCGGGCATCATGATCCGACAGTCCACGGATGCCGACTCCCCGTACGCCATGGCGGTCCTCAACGCGGACAGTCAGCTTGTGGCGGCGTTCCGCGGGGCGCCAGGGGCGCCGGCGTTGAGGGAGGGGTACGGGACTGGCTCCGTTCCGGCTTACCTGAAGCTCGCGTGTGTCCGGACCGCCGCCACGAGCTCGGCAGAGATCACGCCTTCCTTCTCGTCCGACGGGAAGACGTGGCAGCCCGGCCAGCCGATGAACTTGCTGCTGCCAGAGGAGGTTCAAGTAGGAATCTGCGTTAGCAGCGGGGACCCAAAGAATCTGGTCAAGGCGGTTGTCAGCCAGTTCACACTTTCTCCTCTGCTTGGGTCAGAGACCGAGCCGACGGGGAAGTCTCCTTCTTATGAGAGTTCGCTTTCGACTGCGATTCCGCCGGTCAAGGCGCTGAGCAGCGGGTACGGGACTTTTCAGACGAATTTTGGGGCAGGCTTGCCGGGGTACAATGTCCTGACGGTCCTCGTGTACAACCAGAACGACCCGTCGCAGTCACCGCCCGGAACGACCATCACTATCACCCCAATAGTTGGCACGATCCACAACTGGATGTACTCCGGTTACGTCCCCGTTGGCAGTTACACGATTGATGTTTCGGCGCCGAGCTTTGCTTCGGAGAATAGGACGACTCAGGTTACGAGCGAATCGCCGGCGACAGAAGTCTTCACGCTTGTCCCCAACTCTGGTTCCGTTTTTGGAAGAGTCGTCAGGGCGAGCGATTCGAGTAACCTCCGGGGGGCGGCGGTGGAGCTGGAGGTCACGTCGGGAATTTACATTGGAACGAGGTATAACGCGACCACGGGAACCGATGGCAGGTTCAGCGTAACGGGGCTCCCTTCCGCCATCAATTACAGGATCACGGTCTCTAAGGATTTCTATAATACCTACCAGGCGTCTTTCTCGCTCGGCGCCGGCGAGGCGAAAGACCTCGGCACATTTTCGCTTGGCTTCACGGACTCCGATGCGGACGGATTGCCCGACCCATTCGAGGAAACCATCGTGGATTTCGATCCGGGGGATGACATTGATAGTATTGGCGACGTAAGAGGTGGCGACGATTTCGACGGCGACGGACAGTCCAACCGCAACGAATGGATTGCGGGGACCGATGCGACGGCGAGCACTTCGTGCCTCCGAATCGTTAGCATTGTCGGCAATTCTTCCGACTCGTTCACCATCACCTGGACGAGCGTCGGCGGGATGCTGTACAAAGTCTATTACGGCGCCACCGTCGGGAGCTGGTCTCTGGCGAGTTGGGGCATCGCCGCCTCTGGAACGGGGCAGAACTCCTGGACCGACGACGATATGTCAGGGACATCTCCCTGGCCCGGCGAGACGGATGTCCGCTGCTATAGAGTCGAGGCGTATTGAGCTCAATTGGATTTGGGCTTCTGAATTGTAGCGCAGGCATCTTGCCTGCCTTCCGGTGTTCCTTGCAGGCGGGACGCCTGCGCTACCCTCGCAACAGACTCATTACACACCCGCTCCACAAACAAACTTGATCTGACGTCATCCGCCGGTTACCATAAGCTCAGCAGAGAAGGCGGACAAAGCTGCCTTGCTTGTGTAGCGACCCTTTGGGTAAAAGGAGAAAGCAGATGAGGTCAACAGCAATCGGTCTTGCCATGCTCAACGACGAGAGAGAGCATGTTTATACGCAAAACAACCCCGAGAACATGCGGGTTGTGCAACAGTGGGCGGAGATTGTCCGGAAGAACATCAGGAACATGGATGGAACGGCGCCCGAGGTGGTCGTCGGGTCGGAAATCATCACGAGCACTCGCGTCGCGCAGAAGGTCGGGGAGGAGTTGAGGCGAGCCAATTGCAGGCAAATCATTATGTGCTACAACGTCTGGAATTTCCCGTTCTTAGTGTGGCCGTTCGTGAACAGCGTCGGAAGAGATTTGCCTATCCTGAGCCTCTCCAACAACAACGGACAATATCCGGGGAACGTCGGGCTTTTAGCGACGGACGGCGCGTTACGTCAAGTGGGCTTTCGGACGCACCGAATCGTCGGGGAAATGGATGACCGAGAAACTCAGGCGAAAGTCTTCGACTGGATTCGTGCGGCTCAGGCTGTCACGACGATGAGAAACCAGGTCTATGGTCTTTACGGCGGGCACTCGATGGGAATGGAGACCGGCTATTTCCATCTCACGGCGACGATTAAAGCCCTCGGCACGACGACGCAGCAGATTGATCAGCTATGGCTCGTCAAGGAGATGGAGAAGGTGGAAAAGAAGGAGGTGAACGCCGCGCTGAAATGGTTCGAAAAGCTCCTCGGAAAGAGGCTCAAATACGACGGGAGAATGCTCACGCCGGAGACGCTCAAGACGCAAATCAGGCTTTACTTAGCGATGTGCGCGGTCAACGAAGAGAAGGGATTTGATTTTTGTGGATTGAAGGGGCAGAGGGAATTGACGGAGTACGTTTGTCTCGGCGATGTGCCGGAGATGCTCATGAACGATCCGTACGATTGGCGTGGGCCGAAGGAGTCTATCGTCTGCGCGACGGAGGCGGATGCCAATGCGGCATTGACCATGCAACTGATGAAGTACATCACCGGCGGCTTGCCGGTCCTATTCATGGACGTGAGGCTATATCATCCGGACCTCGACCTGTGGGATTGGTGCAATTCCGGCAACCACGCCAGCTATTACGCCGCCCAGAGCATGGTGCCCGAGGAGAATTTCAAGAGCGTCACGTTTCATCCGGCTCTGGAGTTTTATTTCAAGGCGGGCGGAGCATCGGTGGAGTTCGATGCGGCGCCGGGGGAGATGACGTTCGCGCGACTGGGGATTTGGGACGAGAAGCCCTACATGGTCATCGTGCCTGGTGAAAGCGTCAAGCTGCCAGCCGCCGAGAGGAAGAGGCTGAAGAACATGACGAATCCGACGTGGCCGCACGTCTATGCCCGGCTCGACTGCTCGTTCGAGGAGTTTCTGACCGTGTTCCCGGCGAATCACGTCCAAGGGGTTCCTGGCGACAGAGTGAGAGCGATCGTCAACGCCTGCGAAATCTCGGGCATCAAACCCATCGTCCTCGGCCCCCGCGGCAAAGAACGAATCCCGCCCATTTGGGAGCGCGTGTGAAGAGGAACCTGGTAAGCGCCGGGCACGGGGGCCCGGGCATGCAAGTCGTTAGGGCGATTTGTTGAGGGTGCACAGCTACCTTCTCAGGTGCTGAAGGATTTGAAGCGCCCTGAAGAACGGATTGCCGATGTCGGCTGGTGTTTTTTTCGCCTCTTCAAGGAGTCGGTTGACGCGCTCAGTGTACCCTTCGTTTATGACCAGCTCCAGCCCCTCGAGCCTTTCCAGCTCCGAGGTGAGACAGCCTCTTGGAACCACCGGCGACCATAACATGAAGCGTCTGCGGGGAAAGGCCTTCAGGCATTTGTCGGCGTAGTGCTTCTGCGCCTCATGCTTTTTTCTTATCCGTTCAAGGCTTCCTTCATAGCCCCTGGCGTGCCCCATGCCGTGGAGGTGGGTCGTGACTTCACAAAGAAAGGCAGTCCTGTCCTCGAACCTTAGACCGACGACATCCAGCTCATCTAACCCCTCAAGCCCTCCGCCGGGCGGTCTCGCGCCGTAGTCCACAAAGTCGCATCGCTCGATGACCTTGAGATATGCTCCGACGACATACTCGCCCATTTCGGCCATTTCCACGTCTCCTCGTCTAACCGCCGTGCCTTCTCAGCTCAGTCAACGCGAATAGGGTACTTTCCGTATTTTCGTGTGGCGGAGATGATGGTTTTGACGTTTTCGGCGGGGGCGTAGGCGTCAATCTCGCAGCCGGGCATGACGACGGCGGTGGTGTAAGGCGTCGTGTATTTGATGAAATCCTTGACCATCTGCTCGATTTCTTCCGGCGTGCCGTGGCAGGCGAGCTGGGTTGTCGGCGCATTCATCGCGCATCTTTTCCCCGCGAAGAGTTTCGCCACCGACTCAAACCACTCGGGCCATGTGAGGCTCTGGCTATAATAGGGCATGTCGTACTGCACGGCGTCAACCGCGTCGAGGTCAGCCAGCCATTGCATCGCTTCCGGCAGATTGTGCCCGCAGATGTGCCACATGACGTTCGGGAAAATGGTCTTGGCTTTGCGGATGAATATCTCGTCCACGTCGCCGAATTCCCTGAGCTGCTTGGGTCCCCATGTCCTCGCCCCGCCGAAGCCGCAGAAGAAGCGGCATCCGTTCCTGTAGGCGAATTCGCGATAGAACTCGAGGGCGGCGAGCCTCTCCTCGAGGCAGAGGTTGAGGTAGTGGCGAATCTTTTTGGGCTCGGTGATCAACCATTTGATGAATTTCTGCACCTCGACAATTGTTTCGGCACAGTTTGTCGGCGTGGCGGCGCCGATGATGACGGGGACAACGCGGTCCATCTTCTCCTGGAATTCGAGGACTTGAAGCATGTGCGGCGTGTAGTGCGTTACGGGGCGCGAGCCATCGAGATATTTCTGATAGGCTTTCGACTCGTAAAGCTCTATTGCCTCGTCGAGTGTGTCCGCGATAGGTTTATAGAGCACGTAATCCTTGTCGCCGCGCAGGACGAACTTATCCGCGCGCTTCTCCGGGGGAATGAAGTTCTCAAGCTGGTGACCGATGTCGAGATACATCCAGATGGCGTCGGTTCGGAGGTCCGCCCAGGTCTTGATGACGGCGTCGGTGGTCTTGTCCACATCGTTATAGACTTCGGGATGTGTGTATCCCGCATACGTGATCTGCCAGTAGTCGAGTTCCGGCGCCACAGGGACGATGTCCGGGTCTTTCAAATGAAACGCCGCCTCTAATCGCTCCCAGTGCGTCATTTTGCCTATCGGCTTCAATGTCCCCTTCAACTGCTTCACCCATTTATCAACTATTGCGCTCATCTCTGCTCCTCCATGTATTGGGCACTGCCCTTGCAGGCGAGAGTGTTTTCCACAAAAGGTTTCTTCCTCAAGCACAGCCTCTCAGGCTTTCGCAAGTTCTGCCACAAGCTTCCTCATTTTCTCGACAGCTTCCCAGGCGTTATCGCTGGCGTCGTCGGCGCCAAGCCTTCGGGCTGCCTCGGGGCTGACGGAAGGTCCTCCACAAATCACTTTCACCTTATCGCGCAGTCCGGCGTCGGCGATTTTCCGGACGGTCTCCTTCGTGTGCATGAACGTTGAGGTCATGTATGTACCGAGACCGACGAGTTGCGGCTTATGCTCCTTAATGGCTTCGACAAACTTCTCGTCGGGGACCGGCGCGCCGAGGTCAATTACGTGGAATCCAGCTGCCTCAAATACCGGAATCGCCACGTCCTTCCCGACGGTGTGCACGTCGCCGTGGATTGTCCCGATGACCATGGTGCCGACGAAGCGCTCCCTGTCGCCTGGCCTGATGTGCGGACGGACGACGTTCAAGCCCGCGTAATAGACATCACAAGCTACCAGGACCTCCGGAAGATAGACTTCCGCGCACTTGAACTTCTCTCCGACGACCTGCATTCCTTTGGACAGCCCGTCCGCGATGATCTCATACGGCGGGATGCCCGCGTCAAGGGCTTCCTTCGCCAACCTTTCTCCGGCGGCAACGTCTAATTTGTCCACGGCGTCCGCCAACGCCTTTAGAATTTCCGCTTTGCGCATATCTCGTTTCTCCTTTCTCAGTCATCCTCTCGGTCAAACCAATCTGCCTCCTTGACGGCAGGGTTGTGCGCCAATGGCACTCATTTCTTGTTCAAAATCGCGAGGACTGCAAGACGGTCTTCAGGGTTTCGCGGTCTATGTTGCCACCTGAAAGAATGCCGACGACGCGTTTTCGCTTCAGCCGATTGCGAAGCTTCAAAGCTGCGGCTGTCGAGGCGGCGCCGGCGCCTTCCGCGAGGTTATGTGTTTCTCGCAGAAGGAGACCCACTCCGTCAATGATTTCCTGCTCGGTCAGAAGGACGATGTCGTCCACATACCTGTTGATGATATCGAGTGTCATCGGAGCCGGCACCCTCGTCGCCAAACCATCGGCGATTGTGTCGGCGGATTCAGTCGTAACAACTCTCTTCTGGCGCCAGGAGAGGCAGACGGCGGGCGCCCTTTCTGCCTGGACGCCGATGATTCGAGTGTGAGGGCTGAGTTTCTTCGCCACGATACAGACGCCGCTGATGCCGCTTCCTAAACCAATCGGCACAATAATGACGTCCACCGCCGAAAGGGTCTCGAATATCTCCAGCGCGTAGGTGCCGACGCCAGCGATCAGCATCGGCTCGTTAGCGCTGTGAATGTACCGATAACCGCATTCTCTCTGCAACTGATCTGCTTTCAGGACCGCCTCGTCGAAATCCTTCCCATGAACGACCAGTTCCGCGCCGAGGTCCTCCATCGCCGCGTTCTTCTCGGGATTGTTTCCTTGGGGCACGACGATATGCGCCTGCACGCCAAAGAGCTTCGCGGCATAGGCGATAGATTGCCCATGGTTTCCTCGCGTCGCGCAGATGACGCCACGGAGCTTTTCCTCGCCGGTCAACTGAGATATAAGGTTCACGCCCCCGCGCACCTTGAAGGCGCCGACAGGCTGATGGTTCTCGTGCTTCAGATAGTAGGAAAAACCGAGGAGCTTTGACAGCCCGGGGTACTGGTAGACCGGTGTCCGCGGGAGATAGGGCGCTATCCTCTCTCTCGCGGCGACGATGTCTTCAAGGGTAACCGGCAACTCGCCCATTCATCTCCATCCTGACCATCGTATTCTAATCCATAAAGTCCGAAGATTCGATGAAAAATGAATGAGTGCGGGTCTCCGCGCGCGACGTCGGCTGGCGATGGGACTTCGAGCAGCGTGAAGTCTCCGCAACCAACGCCGAGGGCTTGAAATCGTTTGACAGAGGCGGGCTGACGGCTATCATTGCTTCCGAGAAAGGTGACGTTCCCCAGACTCTGACTCACCGACAAGGACAAGAGAGGCAAGCCATGAAACACAAATCCCCATCCGGCTACGCGGTATTCAGTGCAAGCGTGTTGCTTCTGTTCGTCTCCTTCTCGCTACTTGCGGCGCAGGAGGACATTCGGGAGTTGAAGCTGAAGGACTGGCAGCCACGTGCGATGCTGGTCACGAAGGTAACCGAGATCACGAAGCCGGCGTTTCCGGTCATTGACGCGCATAATCATCTCGGTGGGTATCGCGATGTGAAAAGATGCCTGGAGGAGATGGACGCTGCCGGAGTGCGTGTCGTCGTGAACCTCGACGGCGGCAGCAACCTCGACGAGATAAGGAAAAGTCTCGACAAGTGGGACAATGCGTACCCGGGGCGTTTTTTGACGTTCGCCCTGATTGACTGGAACGGACTCGACGAGCCAAGTTGGAGCGAAAGGGAGGCGAAGAGCCTGGCTCAGGCGTTCGAGATCGGCGCCAAGGGGCTGAAGATGCACAAGAGCCTTGGGCTTTGGGTCAAGCATAAGAACGGAACGCTCCTCAAAATAGACGACCCGCTCCTCGATCCGATCTGGGAGACGTGCGCGAAATACAAACGCCCCGTCGTTATTCACACGAGCGATCCTGCCGCCTTCTTCACTCCGCTCGACCGGTTTAACGAGCGGTGGCACGAGCTGAACGCTCACCCCAACTGGCTGTTCTACGGAGGCGGCTATCCGTCGAGGAACGAGCTTCTCGAGCAGCGCAACCGGATGATCGCCCGCCATCCAAACACGATTTTCATGTGCGCCCACATGGCGAACAACCCGGAGGACCTCGGCGCCGTCGGGAAATGGCTCGACACTTACCCGAATATGCACGCCGATATTGATGCGCGCATCAGCGAACTGGGCCGCCAGCCGTACACGGCGCGCCGCTTCTTCATCAAGTATCAGGATCGGATAACCTTTGGCACAGATACGCCCCCGTGGCGCGACGCCTACCGCGTCAATTACCGTTTTCTCGAGACGGACGACGAGTATTTCGACTGCTCGGCGAGCCACCACCTCCAGGGCTTCTGGATGATTTACGGAATCTACCTTCCAAAAGAGGTGCTGGAGAAGGTCTATTACAAGAACGCGATGAGGCTTCTGTACGGCGTGGACCCGAAAGCGGTGCTTGTCGGGGCGGAGAAGTAACACACGCACGATACGACCCTCCGAGATGCTGGGGATATGAAGCTCAAAGACAGAGCGGCGATTATCACGGGCGCGGGAGGCGGAATCGGACTGGCAATTGCCAAGAGATTTGCCCGGGAAGGGGCACGGTTGGCGCTCAACGACATCCGCGAAGAAGCCGCGTCAGCCGCCGTGAGGGAAATCGAGCACCTTCGGGGGAAGGCGATTTTCGTTCCGGGGGATGTTGGTGAATCGTCAGCTGCCTCTGAAATCGTCGAGCGAACCGTCGCCGCCTTCGGCAGCGTCAACATTCTCGTCAACAACGCAGGGATATCAAAGATTCTCCCGTTCTTGGAGACGACGGAGGAAGTCTGGGAGCGAACGCTGCAGACGAACCTGACCGGCGCGTTCTTGATGTGCAAAGCGGCGGTCCCGGTCATGCTTGCTCACGGTGGGGGAACAATCATCAATATTGGTTCCCTGGCGGGAAAGGAGGGGACGGACTGCTACGCGGCATATTGCGCATCGAAAGCCGGGCTAATCGGTCTGACCCAGAGCCTGGCGAGAGAGTTCGCTCGAAGCCAAATCCGCGTGAACGCCATCTGCCCCGGCATCGTTCCGACTCGCATGTGGGAGGAAATGAGACAGGATTACGCGAAGAAGAAGGGGATTCTCCCTGAAGAGGTGGCGGAGTACGTCACGGAGAGAGTCCCGTTGAAACGGCTGTGCACCGTCGAGGACGTCGCGGAGCTTGCCCTCTTTCTCGCCAGCGAGGAGTCCAGCTACATGACGGGGCAATCCATCGGCCTCAGCGGAGGGTTGCTGATGAGTTGATACTTATCCTGCGAGACCGGGCACGAGGGGACCTCGCCATAGGGTCTCTCCACTTGCCTGCTGCGGGCAGCCGCACAGGACCAAGGAAGGGGGTTGACGGGTACCTCTGGGCGCGGCATTGTTATGAATGCAGGTCGGATTCCTTCCGATTTAACTCGGAGAAGAGGCGAAAAAGAGCGAATGAAGAGTCCATCTCGTGCAGTGAAAATAGCCATTGTTCTCGTTGCCGTTGCCGCGGTTGTGTGCGCTGCCCAGATAGCGTTGCATGGCGTGCGAAATGCGAGGCTTGGTGCTTTGTTTGCTGCGCCATTCCAGATTTGTCCGAGAGAGGAACCGGCCTACTATCCCCGCGTCGTCTATAACTTGGCCGAGTACCTGAACAAGGAGGAGAAGGCTGCGGAGCCGGCTTCAAAAGACTCTGAGTTTGCGACAGAATCGAACGAGGGGGAAATTCCCTGGGTGGACGGGGAGTCGCGCGACGATGTGGACGCCGCATTGAGAAGGCGTGCGGAGGAGAGTTTGGTGGATGGCACGACGGGCGCCACGCCCGTGGCGCGCCTTCGCTCGCCGTCGGCGTATCGTGACCGCCGTCCTTCTCGGACGCTCCAGATTGTCTATCCAGAAGAAGGGTCGTTGTTTCCTCCGAATCTGTGCCCACCGTATGTCGAATGGGAGGACCCTCGGAACGATTTGTGGCAAGTCGTCATCGAGATTGGCGAGCGCCGAGAGAGGTTGATGTTCCTTACGACCGAAAAGACGTGGCGTTTCCCGTCGAGACTCTGGGAGCGGCTGCGTCGGGAGGGAATCACTTGCGATGTGCGACTTCAGGTCAAGGGAGTGAAACTGGATGAGGACGGGAAAAAACTCGGCGTCATTCAAGCTTCGGAAATCGTGCGTTTCAGGATAGCGCGCGACCCAGCCGACAATTATATTGTCTATCGTCTCGTCGAGCCGCCTTTCAGTTCCTCCAAGACCCCGGACCTTTTCGTGCGAGATGTCCGTGAGGACGAACCGAGGCTGTTCCTGTCTGCGCGGCGGAGATACTGCGTGAACTGCCACGCATTTTCCAGCAAAGAGGGGAACACCGGCAAGCTGAGCCTGCAAATCCGAAGTCTTGCCGCCCCCGGACAGAAGCTCCCGGTTTATCTCGGCATCTATGACATTGATCGAGGGAGCGGTTACCGGGCGCAGTTGCCTTTTGAGATTCAGATGACCACGTTCATGGCGTGGTCGCCCGACGGTGGGAAGCTCGCTTTCTCGGCCAATCAGAAGATCGCCGCGTTGAAGCCCATCCTTTATGAGACGCAACTCGCGGGCATGTCCACTTCCGACATTGCCATCTACGACCCGGGTCGGAACGAGGCGTATCTTCTTCCGGGGGCTTCGAGTCCAGACACGCTGGAAATCTATCCCCGATGGTCTCCCGACGGGAGTCTCATTGTCTTCTCGCGGAGTCCGATGGGAGCGCATCCCGCGTACATCTGTTTTGACCTCTACTCCATCGCATTTGATGGCGGAAAGGGCGGGGCGCCGACGCCTGTGCAAGACGCTTCGAGCAATGGGCGGAGCAACTACTTCCCGCGGTTCAGTCCCGACGGCAGGTGGCTGTCTTTTTGCGAGTGCGACGGCGGAGACCTCATACGGTCCTCGAGCGACATTTACGTCAAGCCCGGCGACCTGAAGGGGCCGGCTCACCGGTTGGAATGCAACGCGGCATACGCTGCGGATTCGTGGCATAGTTGGAGTTCGAACGCTCGCTGGCTTGTGTTCGCGTCCAAGCGCGAAGGGGGCATCTACGCTTATCTGTACCTCACGCACATAGACGATGGCGGGCGCGCTTCTCCGGCGATCCGCTTGCCGATGAAAAGAAAGCCCGACGCCAGCTTCAATATCCCGGAATTTGTTGCCCGCAATCCGGGAATTAGAGAAGCCGACCTCTTTGAAGCCATCCGAGTGGAGAAAACGCCCCGGGTCGTAAAAAAGAGAAAGCTCGAAGAAGACTACGGCGATGTCCAAGCGAAAGCACGCGAGGAAGGGTAGCGCACCCGTCTCTGCCCCGGTCCCGAGCGCGAGAAGTGCAGCTTTCCTGAAGAGGGTACAAGACCGCCCCTGGTTGACCGTAGGCTTGCTGGCGACTGTCGTGCTCGTCGCGATTTACTCGGTCGCTCTTCGCTCCCCGACGTTGATCCTTCACGAAGACAGTATCCTGCGGCTGCCGCTGCTATCTCACGTGCGCAACGTCCCGCACATCCTATCGCGCGATTTTCTCCTGTTTTCGTCGGGTCAATTTCGTCCTTTGAGTTATGTGCTCCTGGCCGCCGTTCGCACTTTCGCACCCTCAGAAAGCCTCCTGTTCTGGCATTTGTGGCTGTTGGGGTTTCACGCTCTCAATACTCTGCTCGTCGTTGCCATCGCTCGGCATTTCACTCACCGGCTGACCGTGGCGCTTACGGCGGCCGCCATTTTCGGACTGCATCCACTCTGTACCGTCATTGTTAATGACATCAATCAGTTCTACATGCTTTTCGGGCTGACCCTGTCTCTCGGTTCCTTAAGGGCTTACCTGTCATTCACGCGAAACCGGAAAAAGACTCTGTATTTCGCTGCGGTGGTTCTTTTCTTCCTGGCCCTCGTAACCGCGAGGGCAACTCTCTGCCTTGGTCTTGTTTTTCTCGTCTATGAACTTGCCTATCAGCGCTCCGGGCTGAAGCGCGCGTTGTCTCGGTTATGGCCCTTCGTCCTAATCCCGGTCGCGCTCTTCCCGCTATGGGCTTGGTACACACCGCACCCTCTTCACTACAAATATATGGGTTTGTACAAGGGTTCATTCTGGCACGGTCTTTTTTCGGTGACGGGCGCCACGCGACAGTATGCAGGGGGTCTCGTGCTCACTCGAGGAATTCCTGCTGTTCTCCACGATGCCGTCGAGCAGATTTTTCGTTGGAACAACCCGAAGTTCCTGTTCTGGGCGGCGTTCAACGTCGTGCTCCTCGTGATTGGCATAGTGGCTCTGGCGAAAAGACTCTGGGCTGGGTTAGGCATCCTCTTCATGTTCATTGCCATGATTCCCTACGCGACGATTTCCTACAACCGCGTCGTGGATTACGTTTCCTGGACGTATCTTTACTTTCCAGTGGTCGGTTTCGCGCTGTTGGTGAGCGGCGTTCACGAGCTCGTCGCGCGAGCTCGACGGCAATGGGTCAGAGTGGCAGGTCAAGCAGTCCTGGCAGCCGGTTTTCTGTTTCTGGGTTTGCGATCACTCGAGTTGAACTCCCACTCGCGGTCTCCGCTCGCCTATTGGAAGCACGTTTCGGAACTCAACGAAAAGAGCCAAACGGCTCTGTACGAGACGGGCAAAGCGCACCTGGCGAGAGGCGAGTTGCCCATTGCGCTGCATTACTTCTTCGCCCCGATGGTGAAGGATTTGAAGTATCCGTGCCTGGTCATGGCTCGGTACTACTGTCGCCAGGGGAATCCGGTAGCGTGCGCGATACACCTGCGTCTCGGCTCAATAGAGGAAAAGACCGGAATGATTCTTGAGGATTATTGCGATGTCGCGGGGGAGGTGCTGCTGGCAGCCGGGGCACTGGACCATGCGGAAGAGAATTTCGGCAAGATATTGATGGTGAACCCCTTCAACGCCTCCGCGATGGCGCGCCTGGCTCAGGTGTGGTTTCTCAAGGGCTTTGTGCGCGAAGCTCGTCGGATGCTCAGGCGTGCTCGCGCTCTCGCGCCCAACGACAGAGATATCGGGCGAGTGGAAAAGGACATCGAGGAGGCGGAACGGTCGCTGGGGGACAACCCGCAACCGTTGACGGTAACACCTGCCAAACCGGATTGGCTCCGGTACGTCTTGACGCAGGTTCGCACGCCAAGCCTCCGACGTGAAATCGTGGCACTGAGTGAGACTGCCGACCCGAACGACGCGGTGATTCAGCTCGAAGCGATGATTTCCCTCCTCGAGGATAAGGAATACAAGGCGGCGGCCGCCAAAGCCCCAACCGTGCTTTATTGCCTTTCCGGGAATTCGTATGCGTGTGCGGCGGCGTGCCGCGCATTTGCTCTTGCGGGGGATGTCGAGCAGGCGGTTGAGTTGGGACTGCGCGCTGTCTCTCTCGACAGCCAGAGCAATCTGGCATGGGGAAGCCTCGGGCTTGCCATCGCTGTTCAGGAGAAGCCCGACGCCCGGACGCAGAAGTTCGTGGATGCTGTGGCACGCCATCCGGCTTCGGGGGCTGTGTTCTACTACAACCTTGGGCTGCAAAAAAAGCAGACAGGAAAGACTGAACAGGCGGCGGAGTTGTTTGAGAAAACCGTTCAAATCCAGCCCAATCACCTTGAGGCTCTGCGAGCCCTCGGCGACAGTCTCGTAAGTCTCGGCAAGTTCGAGCGAGCCGGTGAGGCGCTCCAGAAGGCTCTTGCGATAGACGCGAGCGACGCGAAAACCCACGCCAATGTTGGGGTGGCTCTCCTGAGCCTGGGAAAGGACGCCGAGGGCATTGAAGCTCTCAGGACCGCCATCAAGCTCGACCCCAAAAGCGCCACGTACCACCACGACCTCGGGGTAGGCTTCGCAAAAGTGCAGAATGAAGAGGAATCTATGCAGGAACTTCGGCGGGCGGTCGAGTTAGACCCGCGTCTTGTGAAAGCCCGCTACAACCTCGCCAATTCTCTTGTCAAAGCCGGAAAGGTGATGGAGGCGATCGTCGAGTACCGCGAGGTCGTGAAGCTCTCACCGGCGTATCCTCACGTTCACTACAACCTCGGGGCGGCACTTCATCGGTTGGAAAAGATTGACGAAGCGATCACCGAATATCACGAGGAGGTTCGCCATAATCCAAGGTTCGCACCGGCGTACGACATCCTTGTGAGCCTCCACTCGGAAAAGGGAGAACATGGGGTCGCGCAGGAGTTAGCAAAGCGCGCGAGCGAACTGGGCGTTAAGCTGGACCCGGGCGTATTGGAGGCATTGCGGTCGGCATCTCCCGACGAGAAAAAAGAGTGATGCATGCCTGGTTGAGATGTCCATCCCCGTTACCGCCTCGGGGAAATCAATCTCTACTGGAGGAGTGTGAACCATGAGGAAAATCATTGTACTGTTTGTTTTCTTTTTGGCTGGCATCCCGCTCGTTGGAGCGGCGGAGCAATTCCGCACGACAATCAACCTGAACGGCAGGTGGGACTTTGAGCAGACGAAAAATGCGTTTCCTCCTCAGCAGTTCACCCGCCGGATTCCCGTGCCGGGTCTCATCCATCTCGCGGAGCCTAAGATTGACCAGTTCGAGAAACTTCTCACGAAGGATTACGAACCGCGGTACAACTGGTATCGGTGTCGGTTTCTGGTTCCGAAGGAGTCAGAAGGCAGCCACGCGGTTTTGTCCATTCTGAAGAGCCAATATGTGACTCAGGTTTTTGTGAACGGGATGGACATCGGGACCTCCATGGCATGCTATACGCCCGTCGAGTTCCCCGTTACGCAGTCCATCCGGTTCGGGGAGATGAACGAAGCGCTGGTTCGCGTGGGGGACAGAGCATGGCTGCCGAGCGCTGCCGCAGGCGGAACGGACAAGGAGAAGATAGCGTATCTTCCCGGGATATGGGACGACGTTTTCATTTCGTTCACGGGCAAGTTTCGCATCCATCGTGTTTTGATGCTCCCGTCGGTCTCGGAAAAGAAAGTCACAGCTAAGGTTCTCTTACGGAGTTTCTATCCGTCTCAAATTCAGTACGGCGATTCGATGGAAGACCCGTGCGGGATTGAGATTACCGTGCGCGAGGAAGCGACCGGAAAGCAGGTTGGGGCCGCCGTCCGCCGGACGGTGCTCGTCAAAAGGGACAATCTGACTGAGGCAGTTGTTGATGTTCCCGTAGCAATGCCACACCTGTGGACACCCGACGCCCCGTTCCTCTATGCGGCAGAAGTGATCGTGCGCGACAATGATTTGCTGAGTGACCGCGTCAGCGTCCGTTTCGGGATGCGCGATTTTGAACGCAGGGGCAAGCATTTCTTCCTGAACGGCAAAAGAATCATCCTGCGGGGAACGAACATTACGCTGCATCGCTTTTTCGAGGACCCGGAGTGCGGGGCGCTGCCCTGGGAGCGCGCGTGGGTCAAGAAGTTGCTGTCTGACATCCCCAGAGCATTGAACTGGAACGCGATGCGCATCTGCGTCGGGATCGCCCCGAAATTCTGGTACGACATCGCCGACGAGTCAGGGCTGCTGCTGCAAAACGAATGGCTGTACTGGCAGAACCACGGGTGGGACGAACAAATCCGAGCCGAATACACCGACTGGGTCTGGAGCGACGGGAATCATCCCAGCATCGTGGTCTGGGACGCCATCAATGAGAATTGGGACTCTTTCATCGGCAACGTTTTGATCCCCGATTTGAAGAAGCTTGATTCGACACGCATCTGGGATGCTGGCTACATGACCTCCGAGCACATGACCCTCGACGAGATGGACGAGCCGCATCCGTACCGCGTCGGAAGCTGGCGGGCAGACTTCGAGGAATACTACACACGGAATTCGTATTCGCTCGGCGCCTTGCACGATTGGTCAGGGGAATGGCAAAAGACCCTGAATTCCAGCGCGGTGCAGTTGGTGAATGAGTACGGGTGGATATGGTTGTGGCGAGACGGGCGCCCGGCGAAGCTGACGCAGAAGAATTTCGCGTTCTACCTCGGAGAGAATGCGTCCCCGGAGGAGCGGCGAAAGCTCCAGGCGTACTGGCTGCAACTTGAAACGGAGTGGCTGAGGTCCGAGCGGTCGCTCGCGGGAGTTTTGAGCTTTTGCTACTTGACGAACAACTGCGGCTTCACGGGCGATTGGTTTGTCGGGCCGATCGGGGAACTGCGACCCGGTCCGACATTAGAGTGGTTCGCTCATTGTTTCGCCCCCGCCGCTGTGTTCATTGACCTCGTGGATGAACGATATACAAAGCACCTGCCGCCTCATGCCCGCGGTTCTGAACTGAGCTTCAACCTGGTGGGCGTAAACGATCACGACCAAGCAGTGGGCGGGGAGGCAGTGGTCAGACTGCTCGACGCGAAGGGGCGAGAGGTCAAGCGACAGTCCGTCGCAGTCGCCGTTCCCGCGTATGGGAAGCAGTATGTCCCGACGACGGTCCAACTGCCTCCGGAGGGCGGCGGATACCTTCTGCTCGTCGAGTTCGGTGCGGATGGCTCACAGAGGCCTTCACCGCTTCTGAGCCGACGCTACATCAAAGTCGCCGGCAAAGAACCTTACACCTATTTCGATTATGAGCCGGAGCCGTTGAAATACTGAATCAAGCCCGGTTCGATCAGTCTGAGGCAACGCGCGTGGAGCTGCAAAAACCCTGATCACAGCGCGCTCAGAGGAACTGTGGCTCCGCGCGCCGCCGAATAGACCGCACTTCCCTTCCGGCACCCGCCGCTGACAACCGGACAAAGGCTCTTTCGAGAAGCCTCAACTCACGAGACGGCTTCCATGAGGACTTTCTGCCAGGGACCTCGCATCGGTCTCGACAGCATGTGGTCGGCGCCGGGGTCGTTGAGGAAGCGCTCCTTCTCGGGGTCCCAGTACACCTTTCGTTCCAGCGAGATGGCGATGACGCCGAGATGCCCAATGCTGATCGAACGGTGTGCCACGTCAACGGGGGCGACGGTCTTCTTCCGCGACTTCACGCAATCAATGAAGTTCTGCTTGTGGTCGTCGCTCTTGTAAAGGCGAATGTCGTTCGGACCAAACTCCGTCTTGAGGAGAGACTTTGGTTCCGCGTCAATTCTGCCGCGGTCCACAAACACCCAACCTTTCTCGCCGATGAATTTGAGTCCGTTTGGGAAGCTCCCGGCGACAATCATCGTGAACCCTTCCTTGTACTTGCAGACGAATCGCCAGTTCTCAACCGTATTGAAGAGAAGGTGCTTTGGCCAAACGCCCGTCCCTTCGACCTCAATGGGTCCGGTGAGCTCGGTATTCATCCCCCACTGGGCGATGTCGCAGTGATGCCCCGCCCAGTCGGTGATCTGCCCGCCTGAATAGTCCTTGATCCAGCGGAAGTTCCAATGGCAGCGAGTTGAAGTGTACGGCGTCCACGGCGCCGGTCCCAGCCACATGTTGTAATCGAAGTCCGGCGGCGGATCGGTCGGCTCAATGCTCCCGCCACGAATGCTGTTCGTATTCGGAAGACCTACTTCGACCGTATGAATTTTCCCGAGGCAGCCATTGCGCGCCAGCTCGCACGCATAACGGAATCGGCCGTCCGAGCGCTGCTGGCTCCCGGTCTGCCAGACGACGCCGTGTTTCTGGACCGCGTCAACAATCGCCCGCCCTTCCGCGATGTTATATGCCAGCGGCTTCTGGCAGTGGATATCCTTCTTTGCCTTCGCCGCCATAATTGCCGGGATGGAGTGCCAGTGGTCTGGGGTGGCGATCATAACGGCATCAATGTCTTTCCGCCCGATAATCTCCCGGAAATCGTTGTACACGGCGCAGTCCTGGTTGCCGTATCTATCATCCACCATCTTCTTTGCCCTGTCGCGGAGCTTCGCGTCCACGTCGCACACCGCCAGCATCCGCACTTCCTTCTTGCCGATCAGCTCTCGCATATCGCCCGTGCCCATGTCGCCGACGCCGATGGCGCCCATGGTGATTCGCTCGCTCGGCGCCACACTCCCGCTCTCTCCGAGGGCAGAGGAAGTCATGATGTGAGGAAACGCTACGGCGCCGGCCGCAGCCACCCCCGTCCTTTTTAGAAATTGACGGCGATCAATCTTGCTCTTTTCATCCATGGCACATATCCCTCTCTTTTTCGCATTCGTTGATGTTCCGGCTCCAGAGCAGCCGACCACACTGCCAATTGCTCATCCTCTACGAGAATGCCTTAAACCAAAAACACCCCTGTCTGTCAAGAAAAAGGAAAAACCGGTGCGTAGGGCCTCAGTCATGGGTAGCCGAGACCGTCGGGAATCCCGGGGTCCCGGCGCCAGGGATGCGGCCGCAGAGCCCGCCGAGAACACAGAAACGCAAAGTCTCCTTCCCTGCGCCCTCTGCGCTCTCTGGGCTGGCCCCCCGAAAGTGAGGGGTTACGACTTTCCTTTCGGAAATCTGTTGACATGCGACAGGCCGAGGAGAAAATCTGCATCCAAAAGAGGTCGAAGGGTATTCGTCCATTCAATCCCTCGGAGAGTCGGACTGAGAAGGAGGAGCTTCATATGGAGCGCAAGGTGGATAACGATAGGCCCGCGACTGGGCGAGCGGGCGGCCATTGCTGCCACCCACAGGAGACAGCCGCTGCCGGAATCAGCCGCCGACAGTTTCTCAGCGCGGTCGGCGCCGCTGCCGCGTTGGGCGGGGCGGCGCTACTAACGGAATCACAAGCTCGGGCCGCTACGGCAGAGCAGAAGGCCCCGCCCGGCTCACACGCCAGCGGCCCCCTCAAAGTCAAACCGGCTCTGGTCTATCAGCTCCATCAGCGAAGGGAATACGTGAGCTGGCGGCCCTATGGGGGGCTTCACACTCAGGCGGACATTGACAGGGAAGCCGAAAGAATCGCGGACGAATTGAAGCGGTTGACTGCCGAAGCGGATTTCCCGATGGAGGCGCTGCCTCTGGCGCGGGTGGGAAATGACGCGGAAGCCGCCGCTGTGAGGGACGGGGATTGCGATGTGATTTTGGTTTACGCGTCGGGCGGAGAGCAGCGCTGGTTGGAGACTCTTGCGGCATCGAAGAAGCCGAATGTGATGTTCTTGCGGCACAAGTCCGGCCCCATCTATCTCTGGTACGAGATCGCCCACTGGCGCTTTCTGCGGAAAAGCGAAGACAAGTTCCGCGAACCGAACATGGACGTCTGGGACATTGTGGTGGACGATTACGGCGAGGTTCTCTGGCGGCTGAGGTCTCTTCACGGGTTGAGGAACTCGCTCGGCACGGGGGTCATTGCTCTCGGTGGTTTGTTAGCTTATAGCCGGCCCGGGCAGGAATTCGGCCCGACGCACGCAAGGGAAGTCTGGAAATTCGACATCAAGTCGGTATCCTACGAGGAACTCGGCGAGAGGCTGAAGAAGGCGAGGGGGGATGAGAACGTCGTTAGGGATGTCGAGCGGCAGACCGAGGAATTTCTTGGGCAAAAGGGTGTCTCGCTCCACACCAACAAAAAGTCTGTGGCCAATTCGTTTCTGGCGGCGAAGGTGTTCAAGGAGATTATGTCCGAGGTGGGGGCAACCTCCATCGGCGTGGGAGACTGCATGGGGTCGCTGATCCGCATTCTCGAGACGCCGCCCTGCCTGATCCTGAGCCTCCTCAATGACGAAGGGTACACAGCGTTCTGCCATTCCGATTTCACGCATACTTCCCCCGGGATTCTCCTGCATCATATCTCCGGCAAGCCGGTTTTCCTGAGCAATTCGCATTTCCCTTACAAAGGCGTCATGACGCTCGCCCATTGTTCTGCCCCTCGGAAGATGGATGGCAAAGATTTCGAGCCGACGAAGATCGTAACGCATTTTGAATCGGATTCCGGCGCCGCCACGAAAGTCGAATTCAGGAAAGGGCAGGTCATCACGAACGTGATCCCCAATCTCACGTGCACGAAGTGGTATGGGTTCAAAGGGAGAATCACCGACACGCCTTCCTATGACGTCTGTCGCTCTCAGATTGACATGGAAATCCTCGGAAATTGGCGGAAGCTTCTGGAGGAAATGGAGGGATTCCATACGGTTACTTGCTATGGCGATTACCTTCGTGAAGTCGGCTATGCGTTGAAGAAACTGGGGATCAAGTGGGAGAACTACAGCGAGAACGCATGATTGACCGATACGGCGGTTGGGCGGTTTTTCCTCGTTGATTCGGCCGACTCCGGCTGATTGACAAAACACGCGACGAAATGCAGTCAAAGCAGGCGCCATGCGACCGATGAACCGGCGAGATTTTATCAAGTACGTTTCCGTTGGGATTGGGACTGCGGCGGCTGGGGTGCCAAGCGGCCTTCTGGCGGAGGAGAAACGCAGGACAAGACCGAATGTCTTGCTCATCCTCAGCGACCAGCAAAGCGCCAGAGCAATGAGCGCCGCCGGCAACAAATGGGTGAGCACGCCCAACATGGATTCCGTCGCCGCCCGCGGCGTCCGCTTCGAGAACTCCTATTGCGCCTCCCCCGTCTGCGGTCCTTCGCGCTCAAGCCTCGTTACCGGCCGCATGCCCCATGAAACCGGGGTGATCTACAATGGCCAAAGTATCAAGCAAGGCATTCCCGACATGGGCGAAATCTTCCGCGCCGCGGGCTACGAGACCGCCTGGGTTGGCAAATGGCATCTGCCGCAAGGCTACCTTCGCGGCAAGCAGGCCGCCGTCCCCGGGTTCGAGCACGTGGCGCTCCCGGAAGGCACGGGTTTCAGGCTCGGCGCCGAGAGCGATGGTTCTGTGGCGAAGGAAGCAGTCAAGTTCCTGCGAAGAAAGCACGAGAAGCCGTTCGTGCTGGGCGTCTCGTTTCACAACCCGCACGACATCTGCTGGTGGGTTCGTGAGAAGCCAGTCAAGCACGGCGACCTGCATAAATTTCCGCCGCTGCCGGATAACTTTGATATTGCCCCGGACGAGCCCGAGTTCGTCCAGAGGTGCCGCGAACGCACACAATACGGAGAGGAAATCCAGTGGACGAAGAGTTGGGATACAGAGCAGTGGCGCGCGTACCTGAACGCTTATTACCGCCTGGTCGAGGACGTCGACAGGGAGGTGGGGGAAGTCTTAGTCGGTCTTCGAGAACAAGGACTCGAGCAAGACACGCTCGTTGTCTTCACCAGCGACCACGGCGAGGGGATGGCGGCTCACCACTGGATCGTGAAACTGATGCTGTACGAGGAACCTGTGTCTGTGCCGCTCATCGTAAGTTGGAAGGGCGTCACCCCAGCGGCAAGAGCGGACCGAACGCACCTCGTTTCAGGGATTGATGTGCTTCCCACCATTTGCGACTATGCGGGCGTCGCTTGTCCAGAAGTTACCGGCGTCAGCCTCAAACCCAAAGTTGAGAATCCAAGCCTGCCCGGTCGCGAATTTGTCGTGTCGGAGCTTTTCCCTGACCCCAATAGCCCGGAGATGAAAGGGCGAATGGTCCGCACGCAGAGGTACAAATACAACCTCTTTTCCGTGGGCCGCAATCCAGAAATGCTGTTCGACCTCCAGAGCGACCCGGGTGAAACCCGGAATCTTGCTCGCAAGCCCGAGAGGAAAGAAACTCTGGAGCGACACCGAACTCTTCTGACGAACTGGATCAAGGAAACGAAGGACGATTTCGGGATTTCTGGTGGGTTGACCGGTAACCAATAGCTTTTAGCAGGGCGTCAGGCTTCGACGACGCTCCTCTGGCAACACGACGATCAGGGCGTCTGAGAAAAGCCGATAATTGCCTGCACGGGAACGAGAGCGGAACTCTCAAGTGTTCCCATCGGCTCCGTCGTGCTGATTCACCTTTCCGCGGCCGTCTTCCCGTAAATCAGAACAGCGGCTCCGGGGTGGCTTGGGATGTTGACCGAGAAACCATTTTCCACAAGCTCGCGGCCTGTTGCCTGCGCCGATTTGCCGGTCTCCAAATCAGTCACCGTGTAAGTAGCTTTCGGTTCCAAGCCCCTTAGCTTGAGCCGCCGAACATCCTCCGCGGAGTCCTGCCTCCGAAACGCCTGAACCACCCCTGTACCGGACTCTGGTCGGTCGAACTGCCATGCGATCCAGGCGCTGCCCTCCTGGCTGTAAGGAGTCAGCGGGTAATAGTCGCCGTAGTAGTTGGAAGCGACCTGCTGGCGCCACTGATCTATCAAGCGACGAAAAGCCGCGTACTCGATCTCTTTCTCGCGCATGTCAATCCCGCAACCAACTGCGGCACAGGCGTTGCTCCAGAAGGCGTACGGCTCGACGGGAGTTTTCCCTGATCCGTAGTAAGGCGCTCCGGTGCAAGCGACCGTTCCCGTGCCGTAGAACGGTATCCAGAAGGACATGCCGTAGGTGTGGCACTGAGTGCCGATGGGTTCGTAGGCGTAATCGCTTCGCCACAATGGCACCGCGCGTCTCATCGTCTCGAGGTCGTTCCGTCTACCGCCGGACGCGCATGAGTCAATGAGCATATCCGGATGGCGGCGACGGAGTTCGTCCCAATATGCCAGATAGCCCATGACATGATAGATTTCCGTTATCCCCTGCCGGTCCTCGGCGTCTTTCCCGCGCCAGAAGCTGAGCGGGTCCATATTGAAGTCCTGCCGGTAGAGGTCTATGCCCTGCTTGGTCAGGAGCCTGTCAACATGGTCCGTCAACCACTTCCTCGCTTCCTCGTTTCCCAGGTTCAGCAACCCGCCGTTCTTGCCTCCCAGGACCCATTCCGGGTGATTCTCGGCGAGCCACGTTCCGGCGGTCACCCGCTCTGGCTCGAACCAGACGATGGTCTTGATCCCCTTGGAATGGGCGTAGTCGCTGACGGCACGCAAGCCGCGGGGAAATCGCTTCGCATCCACCTCCCACGTTCCCACGTTCGGCCAGCCGGTCTGATTGACATACCAACCCGCGTCCATCCACCAGTAATCGAGCTTGATTCCTTCCTGAAGGTAGCGGTCTATGAACATCTTCTGATTGTCTTCGTTCGCCTGAATCATCTCGCCGTACTGCCTCGAACTCGAAGCTGCGAGCTGCGGAGGGGGAAGTTTCCCGCCCGGTCGGGGGAGATTGTGCGCAATCATCCATCGCCGCCAGAGGTTCTGCGCACGAATCCAATCGCCTGAATAGAATTGGAGAACGATGAGCGGGCTTCTGACCTCCTCGCCCGGATGCAGCTTGAAATGCGTCAGCTCCTGCCCGGCACGAATGCGCAGCCCCTTTTCTCCGTCCCTGGCGAATTCGGCCGCCCACTGACCGGGCCAACCGACAACGACAATTACCCCTTCCCCAGACCATTCCAAGTTGAAGTAGGAGAGGTCGCTATTGGTTGGTCTGCCGCCCGCGGCGGAGACGCGCTTTGCGGCGCCGGGTTGCAGGACGGTCTCAAAAGGCTCATAGTCGCCCTTGACGGCCTGACTGCCTCGGTTATGATGCAGCACGAACTCACCGCTTTCACCCCGTTCCAGGTGTATGTCCAGGGCTTGTATGTTCTCGACCATAGGCGTATCCGTCGAGCCGGTGTTTTTGAAGTAAAGCGTCCACTCGACGGTCGGGAAATCCTTGTACGCGACTGCCGTGCAACGCACAACGAATCCCGTCTTCGCATCCGTGTAGGTGAGCGTCCGCTCGGTCCGATTGCTGCCCCGCTCCCTCGATCCCGTTTGAAATGTCCACGTCTTGAGCAAATCGGCGCCCGCTTTCCCGTCGTATATGAAGGAGAATGGACGCTCAGCTTGGACATCTTCAGCAAACCGTGCGTCGAACCAGCGTCGTGCTTGTGCCAGTTCTTCCGCCGTCGGGGCGACACCCCAAGCTGGTGAGGCGATGAAAGGGAATACGGCGATTAGGAGGCAAAACTTCCAGGGTAAGTGCATCGTTATGTTTCTCCTTTATTGCGGATCAAGGGCCCATCGCGATGGGCCCTCCAAATTATATGCGGGCTGCCCGGCCACTCCGCAGCGACTGGGTTTGCTTTTCGCAAAGCACGAGAGCGTCACGAGCGAGTTCGCCCGCAAGCAGCGCCGAGGGGGTCCTGGTGCGGATGGCGCGAAGGACTTCCTTTATTTCGCTGACAAAGGGACCGCAGGCGTCGCCCGAACCCAGCTTGGGCCGAATGACCTTCCCGTCGTTCGTCAGGACGGTGACCGGGTATGCCACGATCCAATCCTTTCCTATGCTCGCTGCCTCGAACAGCAGCGTCGCCTCTTCGAGGTAAATTTCGTACCCGTGGGTGAACGAGCGGCCCTGCTGATAGATGACACCGCTGGAGGCGGTTACCACAAGTTTGGTGTCCTTGAAAAGAAACTGAGTCGTGAATCGCTCAGCCACTTCGCCTCGCATGGAGCCGACGGTCTGCACCGCGGTCGGCATATCGCACACGACGCGGATGAAATGGGCGTCGTGGACGTGAAGGTCAATCATGGGACCTCCGCAAACCGCCGGATTGTAGAAGTCCGGCAGCCAGAGTGGGTCCGAGATGATCCGCTTGAAGTGCCCGCCCAGAAGTTTTCCGTACTTCCCGTCGGTTATCGCTTTGTAAGCGAAGCTGTACTCGGGAAAGAAGGGGAGGACATGACCGATCATCAACATCTTGCCGGTCTTCCTGGCGGTCTCCACCATTCGTTTTGCGTCAGCCGGATTCAGGGCAATCGGCTTTTCGCAGAAGACGTGTTTTCCCGCTCTGAGTGCGGCCACAGTGATGCCCGCGTGGAGCGAGGGCGGCAGGCAGATGTCAATCAAGTCGAGGTTCGGATCAGCTAACAGACCATCCATCTCCGCGTAGCGATCAATTCCCGTCAGGTTCATCTTCGTTCCTCTCGGGCCGAAGTTTCCTTTGATTGACCGCCAGTCACCTGCCAGCCGCTTCTTATCCTTCTCGCACATCGCGCGGACCTTGACGCCGCGGACCCTCTGATAGGCGAGATAATGAATCATTCCCATGAAACCGATGCCGGCGATTCCGACGTTAATCATCTTGCACCTCCTGAAAAAGCGTTCTCCTACTACAGAATGGCAAAAATAGCCTCACCAGAATACTATGGTTTTGCGTGCTTTTGGCAACGTCAGTTGAAGTACTGGCCGCCGCTAAGGCCGCCACGCATCCGAACGGCCCGGGCCTCAATTGTGCCTGCCGTCTCGACAGACCGATTGCGCTTCCGGTCGGACTGCAATCTGTTAGCGGGGGCAGTCACCCGTTGGGGGGACCTCCGGCCGGGATCCCAGTTCGAGGACCATCGCTTCCAGGTCTCGCTTCAGCGCCGGCAGGTCGCGCACGACGGTTCCCCAGACCTCTTCTAAATCGAGCCCGAAGTAATCGTGGACCAGGATGTGCCGCATCCCAATGATTCGCGCCCAGGGAATTGCAGGGGACCGACGGCGCACATGCTCTGAGAGCCCCCGCGCTGCCTCCCCTATCAGTTGGATATGATGAACAATCCAGGTCTGCACCAATTCGTCGCGGTCGAACCGTTCGCGCCCTTCAGCAGCGTACCGCTCAATCCGGCCGATGGCTTCCAGGATATCGTGCAGTCGCTCCACATCGCTTCTCATAGGGGAACCGCCTCCGCCAGGACCCGCGCGCGGATGCGCTCACGGAGCCCTCGCTCGCTCGCGACATCCACTTTGCATCCCAAGAGGGCTTCTAAGTCCTGCATTAGAGCCGCGTGATCGAGGAGCGTTCGGCCAGACTCGAACTCGACTAACAGGTCCACATCGCTCCCCGGCCCGGCTTCCCCACGCGCCACAGAGCCAATTAGCCGAACATGCCGCGCGCCGTAGCGAGCCGCCAACTGCACGATCTCGTCTCGCTTGGTCTGGATGGTCTCAGCAATACCCATGCTTCACCTCGAATCGAATAAACGTCCGTTCTGTGCCAGGCAGACCCCTGACGGGCCTAATACTACACCTGTCCGGTAGCGGTCGGCGATCTGGCTGCGCAGCCTGACAATGAACCCGCGCCAGGCGCCGCAATGGGTCGGCTGCAGCGCAGCGTTAGGCGCTTGCCAAGTCGCCCCCCGGGGCACCTTGCGGCACCAGTTAAGAGTCTCCCGGTCCCGATCAAAGAACTTGTTGATTCGGTCCCATCGCTCAAGGCACTCCCCCCAGAGCTCCTTCGGAAGCAGGTACATCCTTCTCTTTGGCGAGGCGTTCTTCACGAACTTCCTGACCCACATTGAGGGAACGAGAAACACTCGGGGGTTCCATGGAGGCCCGCGGGACTCCTGCAAATCTTCCTGCAAATCCACGAAGGCATACCAGAAATTATCGCTGATGGCATTCAGCGCGGAAGGACCGACGTCCCATTCAGAAACTTCCCTGCCGTAGTGCTTGCCTTTGTAAGCCCAGCGCTTTGTCTTGACTTGAATGGACAGAGCCAGCGACCCGTCCGGCTTTGCGATGACCACGTCAACGTTCGGGACGTTGCCAAGAGTGATTGCGGCGTGTATGCCACGAATGGAGAGGCAGTACGCCACGTAATGCTGACCAGCGACCCCCACAAACTGCGAACGTCCGCGCATTGTGATTGCCCTCCGACATATGTTGAATACCGGTCTTCCCGTGCGACTTCGCTACCATAATGGTCAGAGGTGGCGCAGGCTGTCAAGCCCAAAAGCATTAGAAGGGACATCCTCGCACGGCGCAGGCGGCAGGCTGCCGAGTCCCATTGACCGCATGTGCCAGACTACCGTCTGGCGGCGGCGTAAAGCTCTCGCAACATCCGGAGCGCACTGTCCACGAGCATCTCGCCCGATCCCTCTGCGCACCGCGCGCTAACGACCTCGTAGTTCCCCTCCGAATAAGCTCGCTTCGTCGGAACGTAACCGACGGAACCGTTGGCAAGCTCGGCGATGATGGTGTATTTGAAGGGCGAAGCCCGCTTGATTGCCAGCCCTATCTCGACGAAAATCTCGCCCGGCAATCCAATCCACGCGATGTCCTGTCCGAGCGCAATCACCTGAACCTCGGCTTCGAGAGGCTTGCCCTGACGGCCATCCACGTCGAGCACCTTATACGCTTTGACGGTTTCCAGGAACGTCGGCTGCTTGGCTGACTTGTCTCGGTGGCGGGCAGCGACCTCGCGGGCCGTTTCCATGTCGGCAGGGTCAACCTTTGGGAGCGGCAACTGGACGATTTCATTCCGTGCGGCGAGGGGGTTGGGACCCAGGGATTCCAGGTGCTCGAAGGTTTTCAACACCTCCGCGGCGAGGATGGTCCCGATTCGCGCGGCTTCACCGTGCCCTTTCTGCGGGTGACCCCATTTGACATTTAGATGGTTGATATCGCCAGCGGCCCCAGTGGTGAACAGGGTCGCCATTTCTTGTCCCTTGAATTCGCCGAGTATCCGGCTGAGCGTATGGGGATAATCCGCGGAGATTTGGAGTCCGCCGACGGTGTCTAAGTGCATCGCAAAGTTGACGTAGGTGGCGAGGGGCTTGCCCTCGCTGCTCTCGAAATAAACCACCGGTACGCTTGGATCAATCGGCCCGACGGGTCGGATGACGTTCGGATTCAATTTGCCCGGGTTCCAACCCACCGTGCCGTCCTTCATGTGAAAGCGCCGATTGAAACTGAGCGCGTCCTCGTGCCCAAGCCCGGCGGCGATTTTTGCCGGCGCCAGTCTGGCACGGGCGGTCTGAACGCTCTCGGCGATCAACTTCGGAAGGGATGCTGTGAACTCTTCCGCTACCGGCTTTTTGCCGTCGAGGGCATCAATGCGTGCGGAGCCACCACTCAGGATCGGCCCGGTGTGCGCGTGGGTGGCGCTGATCATCACGTGGTCAGCAGAAATGCCGGTCTTTTCCTCGATCTCCCGCCGAGCCGCTTCGACGATGTCCCGCTTAACGGAAATAAGGTCGAGCGCCACGAGAGCCGCCTTCACGCCGTCCTTCTCCAGCACGATGGCTTTCGCGTAGAGGTCATCGTGCACGCCTTCGGCGGAGCGTTCAAAGTAATAGCCAGCCATGGGCACACCGAGCGGTGGAGTAATCTTGACGCTGGCGGCGCCAACGCACAGCTCGCCACCGTGGGCTAAGAAACTGGTCAGAGCAAGAAGTAATACGACGGCGCTTCGAGTAGTTTTGGGGTTCATGGTTCGATGCCTCGCAGGGTCAATGTCCTTTGTTTGCGGTGGATTAAGCCACAGACCTTTTTATTGTACACTTTTAGTGACCGGCAGCGTAGCATATCAACACGGCCCCGTGCGGCTGTATTTCAGTGGTACGATCCCAGCGGGGCTGGTTTCAGTTCTCTGTTGTGCTTCAGACCAACGGAGTCCGGGCGCCGGGCCAATGAGCGCGTTGAAGCCTACGGCGGCAACCGGGCCGTCGGAAGTGTGCGTATCGCCAGCATCTTGTCTCGCCTGAGGCGGGGGGGGCATCTTGCCCCCGATTTGAGTCCTGTGGGGTGAGATGCGTGGCTGTCGCGAGAGTCTCCTGAGGGCGGGACGCCCTCAGGACAGCCCCGCCATGGCGGGGCGACGTTACCGCGCGCCGAGGCGCCCACCAAAACACAGCCACCCCCAACACGGCCTGTCTTCCGTTGACTGCCCCAAAAAGGAAGGTTGACCCCATGAGAAATCAATCCACAACGAATAAAAAGCTGGCGATTGACGGTGGCCCCAAAGCCGTTTCCGGCCCGTTGCCCCCGTGGCCGCAGTTCGATGACAATGCCATTCAGACCGTGGAAGAAGTGCTCCGCTCCGGCAAGGTCAACTACTGGACCGGACGGAAAGGGATGGAATTTGAGAAGGCGTTCGCCGAATGGCAGGGAAGCAAATACGCAATAAGCGTGGCGACCGGCACTGCCGCTTTGCATGTCGCCCTGTCGGCTCTGGGCATCGGCCCGGGCGACGAAGTAATTGTCCCGAGCTACACGTTCATCGCCACGAGTTTCTCGGTCGTTCAAGCGGGCGCCATTCCTCGTTTTGCCGACGTGAACCTCGACGACCACTGCATCAGCGTCGAGTCCGCCGAGAAGCTGGTCAATAAGCGAACCAGGGCAATCATGCCGGTGCATCTCTACGGCAACGTCTGCGATATGGACAAAATCACGGCCTTTGCCAAGAAGCAGAACCTTTATGTCATCGAGGACAACGCGGAAGCGTTTGGCGGAGCTTACAAGGGGGAAAAGACGGGAACACTGAGTCACATCGCGGGGTGCAGCTTCTGCCAGAATAAGACCTTTACGACCGGCGGCGAGGGCGGAATGGTAACGACCAACGACGAGGAGCTTGCGTGGCAGGCTCGTAGTTTCCGCGATCACGGTTATGATGTCAAAGAGCGACTGAATCTGTTGGAGCTGGAGCAGAAGTTGCCGTACATCCACAATCGCGTCGGCTGGAACTACCGCATGACCGAGATGCAGTCGGTGATCGGCCTTTCTGAACTTGCTCGAATGGACACGTGGAACATGCCGCGGCGTCGCCGGAACGCGCACATCCTCATGGATGCTCTCGCCGAATTGCCGCGGGTCAAGTACATGCCGATTGACACGCCGCAGCGGCAGAACGGTTGGTACGTCTGCGCCTTCTCGCTTGACATCGAAAACATGGGCTGCGACATAAAACAACTCGTCGAGGCTTCTTGCGCGGAAGGGGCGCCGTGTTGGAAAGTCTTCTGGCCGCAGTGCCACACCGAAAAGGCTTTTACAGAAAGGCGCGGGTTCGGGAGAACTGGCTTTCCTTTTGCCTCGAGGGAGTACACTGACCCGGAGAGCGTTGATTATTCGAAGGTCGAAGTTCCGAACGCCAGGTGGCACGAGTCGCATACGTTCACGTGCTTTGCATACCCAACGTATTCCGAAGAAAACATGAAGGAGATTGCCGCCGCTCTGGTGAAGGTCATCAAAGCGTACAGTTGATAGACACAGTCATAAACCTGGCGGCAGACCCAACCCGCTGAAACGGTTTTCTGACGGGATGACAGGATGTGCAGGATAGAGGAGACTCAGGAGGTCATCCTGGTTATCCTGTAAATCCTGTCAGAGTATTCCCCAGTCGCGAACCCGAAGACTGAACCGCTTTTCATGGTCACGAAGTCAATTTGGAGATTCGATTATGCGTGATAAACGAGTCAATTTCGGCGTCATCGGCGCGGGGGGAATTGCCTACCGCAAGACGATGCCGGGGATGCTGAAGGCAAAGAACTGTCGGCTCGTGGCGGTCATGGACCCGGTGAACATCGAGCGCATCGCCGAGCAATTCGGTGTTGCAAGGGCCTACACCCGGGAGGCGGACTTGCTCGCCGACCCCGAAGTCGAGGCAGTCTATATCGCTTCCCCGGTGTATTGTCACGCTCGGCAAATCGAAATGGCTGCTGAAGCCCGCAAGCATGTCCTTTGCGAGAAGCCCCTCGCAAGAAACCTGAAAGAGGCTCAAGCCGCCGTGGCCGCGTGCCGTCGGCGCCGAGTTTTTCTGCAAGAGGGCTACATGATGAAGTTCCATGGCGCCCACGCCAAGATCAGAGAGCTGATTGATCAGGGACGCCTCGGGAAAATCGTTTACATGCGTGCCCAGTTGTCCTGCTGGTATCCGCCGGTCGAAGGCGCCTGGCGGCAGGACCCCAAGACCAGCGGCGGAGGCGCGCTCATTGACATGGCGACGCACCTCTACGATCTCCTCGAGTATTTCGCCGGGCCCGCTCGGCGTGTTGTCGCCATGACTGGCAATCTCGTTCACAACTACAAATCAGAAGATGCCTCGACGACGCTCCTCGAGTTCAAATCGCACGCGCACGCCACCGTGGATTGTTTCTATTGCATCCCCGACGAAGCGAGCCGCACTCGCCTCGAAATTTACGGGTCACAGGGAGCTATCCTCAGCGAGGGGACGATTGGCCAAAGTCAAGGCGGAAAGCTCGAAGGCATTTTCGGGCTCGGCGATGCGGGGTACGACGCCCAGCAGAACAAGGACGTCCAGCGCCGGTTCCAACGTATCCCCTTCCCGAAGGTGAACCCTTACACGGCTGAGTGTGAGTATTTCGCCGACTGCATCCTGCGCGGTCGCCCGCCCGAGATCAATAACGCGGAAAACGCGTTGCGCATCTTGGAACTGACCAAAAAAGCCTATGCGTCGTACAAGAAGAAAGTCATGATGAACGTGCAAACGAGGAGCGTTTCGGTCAATTCGACTCGTTGTCCCACTTCTGTTACAGAGCGAACCTAAACCAAGCAAGGATATGACAAGGAGACACCCAATTATGAAGGAGAAGAAGGTATCTCCGAACGTTCCCAGGAGCACCCGTCGAGAGTTTCTGAAAACTTCTGCCGTGCTGGCGACGGGCGCACTGGCTGCTCAGTTCCCTGTCGAACGGGGCGCCCATGCCGCCGGCAGCGGGACCATCAAGGTCGGCCTTGTTGGCTGCGGCGGTCGTGGCACCGGTGCTGCCGTCAACGCCATGAACGCGGGCAAGGACATCCAGCTCGTCGCCATGGCGGACGTCTTCCGCGACAGGTTGGAACTCAGCCGCAGGCAATTGAAAGCAGGAAGGCCCGACCAGGTCGCGGTGAACGACAACCAGTGCTTCGTCGGTTTCGATGCCTACGAGGATTTGATCCAAAGCGGTGTAGATGTCGTGCTCCTCGCCGCGGCTTCCCATTTCCATCCTGTCATGCTCAAGGCTTGCGTGGATGCTGGCAAGCACGTCTTTTGCGAGAAGCCGCACGGCATTGACGTCCCCGGACTCAAAGTGTCCATGGCTGCATCTGAGGAGGCGAAAAACAAAGGCTTGAGCATCGTGTCCGGTCTTTGCTGGCGATACGACCCCGGCGTTCGCGAGACGATGAAGCGAGTGCTCGACGGCGCTATCGGCGAAATCGTGGCGATCCAGGAGACGTACGTCACGCAACCCTACATCGTACGGGAACGGCAGCCAGAGTGGACGGAAATGGAATATCAGATGCGCAACTGGTATCACTTCAACTGGCTCTCCGGCGACCAGACCGCTCAGCAGTTGATTCACAGCCTCGACAAAGCCTCGTGGGCTCTGGGCGACAAGCCGCCCATCAAGGCCTGGGGCATGGGCGGTCGGCAGGTTTGCCTGGATCCAAAATACGGCGATCAGTTTGACCACCAAGCCGTCGTGTTTGAGTACCCGAACGGTGTGCGAGTCTTCGGGCTGACCCGCGACATGCCCGACTGCTATGACGACACCTCCGACTTCATCATGGGGACGAAAGGGTGGTGCGACCTGCTGGATTATCGGATCGACGGAGAGAAACCCTGGCATTACGAAGCCCCCAAGGGCAACATGTACGACGTCGAGCACCAGGAGCTGTTTGACTCGCTTCGTTCCGGCAAGCCGATCAACGATGGCCACTACATGTGCCTGAGCACCATGCTTGCTATCGTCGCCCAAATGGCTTCCTATTCGGGTCAAACCGTCCTGTGGGAGAAGGCGATGGAATCCAAACGGTCCTTTGCTCTCCCTTGCTATGGTTGGGATGTCGAGCCGCCGGTCAAGCCCGAAGCGACCGGCATCTACCCGACGGCAATGCCCGGCAAAGCGGAGTTTGATCGCTGGCAGATGTGGGAGCAGAATCGTCCTCGTTCCCTGACGAAGCCCGTTGGGCGTGGGTGAACGGGAGAGACGTGTAGGCATAGGAGATTGGAGATGAAGAAGGTCCATCGCGCTGCTGCAGGGTTGATCTGTTTGCTGTTGCTTGTCGTACAGCCCCTCGGCGGGCGGCCGGCCGCCGAGACGACCGCACCTTCGATGAAGGTAGGTTTCGCTGAGGCCGACATCACGCCGAAAGTGGGGATGGAGTGTCCGGGCGGATATGGCAAAGCCTATCACCAAACGGTCCACGATCCCTGCAAGGTCCGAGCGGCGGTCTTCGACGACGGCAAAACAAAGGTGGCGTTAGTGAGTCTGGACGCCCTCCTTGTACGGCGGCCCCTCGTCGAGGCAGCCCGCAAAGCAATCCGAGAGAAATGCGGGATTCCGCCGCAGGCCGTTCTCATCGCTGCCTCCCACTCCCATTCGTCGGGTCCGACGGGCATGATTCTCCCCGGCGAATACGATCATGCGTCGCCGTTGGTCCAATCTCTCGCTTATGAAAAGTCGTCCTGTGCCGACCCGGATTATGTTGCCCACGTCGAGAAGCAAATTGTGGCGGCGGTTTATCAGGCGGACGCCTCTCGCGTGGGCGCTCTCTGCGGCGTGGGGAAGGGAATCGAGGACAGGGTCGCTTTCAACCGCCGGTTTCGGATGAAGAATGGTCTAACCTATACTCACCCCGGACAGGGGAATCCGGACATCGTAGAGCCTGCTGGTTCGACGGACCCGGAGGTCGGCGTCGTCGGTGCCTGGGACAGAAACGGGAAATTTCTCGGCTGCGTGGTCAACTTTGCATGCCATGCGACGACCAGCCCCGGAGGTATATCCGCCAATTACATTTATTACATCGAGCAGACCGTTCGCGGTGCCATGGGGCAAGACGCCATAGTCGTCTTTCTCCCCGGCGCCTCCGGCGACGTGACACAGGTGGACAACCTGAGCCCTCGCGCCTCTCTGGGAGGCGAACGATGGGCTCACCTCGTCGGTGGGCGCGTCGGCGCCGAAGCGGTGAAGGTGATTCTGTCCATCGAGCGTGGGGATTTGACTCCGGTAGATGCCCGGTCCACCGTCCTGCACATCAAGCGGCGTGCCCCTGACCCGGAACGCGTCGGAGCCTGCACCGACTTGGTCAAAAAGGACCCCAAGGAGGTCGGGCATACGCAGTGGACGTTCGCAAAGGAAATCGTGTTGCTCGACGCGTTGCTCCGCAACGAGCCGGTCGCAGATGTGGAAATACAGGCGATCCAGGTTGGTCCGGCGGTCTTCCTGGCAAACCCGGCAGAAATGTTCTGCCAGTTTGGTCTCGATATGAAATCCAGAAGCCCCTTCCCGTTCACTTTCCCCGTCACCTTCGGCAACGGCTGCGTGGGTTACGTTCCGACCGAAGGGGCCTTTGGCAAAGGTGGCGGTGGTTACGAAACGAGATTGACCAGCTACAGCAATCTGGAAATCACCGCGGGGCGGCAGATGGTCGAGTCAGCCCTCGAGTTAGCTCGGCAAATGACGCCCGGGAAACTGCCCACTGCGCCAAAGGCGCCACCCTTTCAGGCGCCGTGGTCCTACGGGAATGTCCCCCCTGAACTCGAGTGACGGAATCGCCTGTTTCGTGAGACCGTTGCCTTCGCCATCGCGCTGATGACCACCCCGGGCCTCTTCCGCGCCTCGCCGCCCCTCAGTTCGCAACGGGAGAGCTTCCGGAGGTTCCCTCAATCACGAGAACCCAATCCTCATCGCCGGAGGCGTTCTTGCTCGGCGGGGTAAACTCTCGCTTGCCGATGTTCTCGGATGGTGTGCCGGGGACGGGAAGATATTCGCCGCTCGTCGGATCAAACCAGCTTGCGGTTATTTTGCCGGAGAGTTTACTTATGTCCACAGCGACGGTTCGCACAGTGGGGACATAGGCAATGAGGAGACTGCCGTCACTGGCAACCGCCGCGGTGACGCAATCAAATCCCGCAACGTGATTCTCATTCTTGTTCGCCGCGCCGTCAAACGTGCCATAACCCGCGACGAGAACCTCATGTTTCTGGTCGGGCACGAGCTTATGCCATTCGCGGCTGCTGAACAATCGGTAGAGCCGCGCCATATCCCGCGAGGCGTGATTCTCCATCTCCTTCTGCCATCCCGGGGCGAACTCGTAGATCGGGTGATTTCCAATTGCTTGTCCCGTCGAGCCGCTGAGAATGCACCAGTACGCCTGTCGCCTGATCCATTGCGGCTTCGAGTTGCGCTCGTTTTCGTAGGTGCTCTCGACGAGGAAAAAGGGCTTGCCCCGTGTGCGATTGTAGTCCGCGAGCGATGCCGCATAGACGTGGAACTGCGGTCGCCCCACGCTGGTGATGTTTGGCGAGTAGGAGTACGTCGTGTTGACGTCGAGCCAGCTCTCGGTGGGGTACTGTTGTGTGGCGGACATGGGCGAGCCGGCGTGAGCGGTCATCAGATGGCTCGGGTCTGTCTCTTTAATTCCCTCGGCGAGCGCGTTCACCACCTGCCTGTATTCGCCCGGGTCGCGGTCGCCGCTCATCAACCACATAATGTTCGGGAAATCCCTGTAACGGCGTCCGAGGTAGCGACCGAATTCGCGACACTTCTCAGGCCCATTCGCTTTCATGATGTCCTTCCAGCCGCTCTTCCCGCTGCCGAGCCACGCCGGCGCAATGGTCAATTGAATTTCCTTCTCGCCCGCTTTGCGAATCACCCAGTCCATGTGCGCGAAGAAAACTTCGTTCGGTTTGGACAGGTCGTTCTGAACCGCCAGCGGATGATGCCCCTCGCGGTTCGTGAGGTCGGTTTGCCACCCGAGGAGTTGCACCTGAATTGTGTTAAAACCTTTCTCCCGTCGGTTCTCGAGATATTCCTCGACCTCCTCTTGCGTGAGCTTGTGGAAGAGCAGCCACCCCGTGTCCGCGTGATAGAGGAACCGTTTGTTCTTCTGGTCAACGAGGTACCGTTTGTTTTCGCTGATTTTCAGAGGATAAACAACCCGTCCGCCGTCGGAATCGCCCCCAAACGCCCCGGTTGTGAAGAACACGGCGGCGGACACGCCGAGCGTCATGACAATCGCGGTAAATGCAGTGAGCGTTCTCATTTGCGAATAGCTCCTACCGGTCTTCATTGGGTTTCAAGTTCTTCGCACGAGAGACACCCGCCTATCGCGCAACCTTGACCAGGTACCAGAGAGTTGTCGGCTCGCCGACAGGGATGCGCCATTCGTCACCCTTGCGTGCCGCCGTGACCTTTGGCTCCAGCACTCGGCCTTCCATACTGAGCGGCTGCACCTCGATGTTCTTGGCGTCGCCCAGGCCGCGCAGCAGCACCGTCCCGGTTACCGGCTCAATCGTCGGCGGATACGTCCCCCACTGCGGGAGCGTCTGCCGTTTCTCGTCCCACTCTATTCCCGTGTTGGCGACGCGAGCCGTCGCTGACAACAGCAGCCGACTTGATTTCGGAATGGGCTCTCCGTCGAGGGAAGTGCACAGGATGGCGCAGAAATCGTTGTTGACCTGCACGGAAAGATTTTGCAGAGCCTTTCCCCGGTATTTGACGAACCCGATGAGAGCCTGTGTCCTGTTGGTCTCGATGGTTACAAGCCCCTTCTTGTCCGGGTCGTGATACCACGCAAGCTCTCCGGTATCGGACCGAATCTCTGGTCCCGACGTGTGCTCCGGAAACGGGAGTGTGGACTTCCCCTCGAATGTCAGGCGGGTAGCATGCTCAAGGGGCGTCGAGCGTGCGAATCCCGGGGTGAAGAACGGACGCTCTTCCTGTGGCAAGCGAATGCTCTCGATCACGTCGTCGGGTGAATAGGCTCGGAGGATGGTCTTCTCGGCCTCGCGGACGTCCTGCCGATGAAACATCAGCCCGCACGCGGCGAGCTGCGTCATTTTCACCGGGTCGTTGCCGAAATCGAAAATCTGCAGTGGCCTCCTTTCCTGCGACGTGAGTCGTGGCTGCCCATAGGCAAACCAATAAATCCCGTCCCAGTCGTAGAAAAGCGCGTACGCCGTCAGAATCGGGATTCCTTCGCAGACGTATTCGTTCGGGAAGGGATGGTTGGTCTCGGAAATCGTAAACGGTCGCCCCTCGACGGGAGTCCGCGCAAACTGGACGACCGTCGAATCAAACGGGTCATTCACCATGGGGGTATTCCGAATCCAAAAAGGTTGGAACCGCGGATGCTCCCAGTATCCGTGCCCGTCAACAATATCGAACAGCAGGTTCGCCCGGATGTGGGGATAGCCGCTGATGCCGTCATTGTGGTCCGCGCTTCCGACCAGCAGCGATTTCACTCCGAGTTCTTCTTTCAACAACCTCTTCATCTCTTTGAAGAAGCGCTCTTCCAGCTCCATGTGGAACGCAGCTTCCGCGTGAAATCTCAATCGCGGCGACTTCGCAAATTCGTGTCGCTGCAACCTCGGTATGAGCTCCCCCTCTTTCATGCCGGCGCCTTCCCGAAGTTGTTTGAGCTGCTCCGGCGAGAAGCGTCTCGCAAGCCACTGGTTGTATTTCTCCGTCAGCTCCTGTGCGTACGAGACAGGAAGCGGTCCCCAGGTCGCGTCTCCCTTCTCGACGTCCTTGCCGACCAGCCTATGCATGACCCACGCCTCTATCACTGAATTCTCGTTGACCATCTCGACGACACCGACGGCTGGCTCGTTCCGATACTCGGATTGCGTGTACGGATTGTAGTGAGTAAGAAGTTGCCGGGCGTATTCCTTTTGCAGCTCGATTAACCGCTCGTTGAAGTACGTCGCTCCCTTGGCATATCCGAGGATGGCATACTCGCGGACGCCGTCCCCCTTCTTGTACTCCCGCGAAACGTTCAGATTGAGGTTCGAGTAAATGCCCCGCTTCTTCAACTGCGCGACGAAGAAATCGAGACGGTCCAACTTCTCCGAACTGAGCCGGAGCGTGTCATCGCGGGCAGCATCGAAGATGCCGCCCCAGGTGGAATCCATGTGATGAAATCGGACGCAGTTGACGCCGTATTGCGCCAGGTCCGCGGCAATCGCGGGCGCCTCTTCCTTCGGTGGGAAGCAGTGCGGCCCACACACGTTGACCCCCCAGACGCAAAACCGTCGTCCGTCGGGCTTAACCAAATGGTCCTTCTCGACGCGGATGAAACCATCCTTTCCCGCCGGAGCATCGAGAAATGATGAAAGGTCAATCACGGATTCTTGCGCTTTTGACCAATCAATCCAGAAGGGCTTCATCTCGACTGCTTCTCCGGGAAACGCCGAGCGGAGATGCCAAACCAGCACGAAGACCGCAGCACTCAAACAAAGAGACCAATACTTTGCCATAATTCGCACGCTCCTTGCGTGCCACTCACTGCAAAAGGCTGCCAATGTTTTCGATGTTTCTGTCAGTTTAAGGCCATCGCAGCGACCGAGGCAAATCCCAATTCGGAGGATAGGCGATTGCAGGATAACCTGAAAAATGATAGGCTAACGTCCGCTCTTCGGAATGAGGGACAACGAAAAGAATGAGTCGTTGTGCGCTGTAAATCAAGGCCGCCGAGAGATAGCGGCGAAGGCTGTGGAGGCGAAAAATGCGATCGTCGAGAAAAAGACTGCTATCGTCAGTTTACGCGAACACTGGCAACCATCTTAGAAAGAGGGAGTTCAACCTTGCGCGGAGGCGATTTTTAGCGCCTCTGGTATGCATGGCTCTGGCCGCTGGGGCTATGTGGCTGGCTATGAGCGCCTCCGGCGGCAGATCGGCGTCGGCCGAATCGCAACCCGCCAATCAACCAGTAGGAGTTGCTCAGGGGATCAATCCCGGTCGTGTCGTTTGGGTGCATGATCCCGACGCGACCGACTGGAAAGGCCCCGGCGACGGGCACTGGTGGGAAGCCAATCATACGAGTCAGGCGGCGGTGGGCCAAATGGTGTCCCGCGCGATTCAGGACCTGACAGGTGAAGGCAGTAACGCCGCTGCCTGGGATAAGCTTTTCAAATACATCAACAAGAAACGCGGCAAAGGCGATGTCGGCTACAAGCCGGGTGAGAAGGTCGTCATCAAGGTAAACTTTGTCGGGTTCATCTGGCGAGGCGGTGGCGTCAACCCGGATAATTACAATCTGGAGAGCCAGAGGGATTATATGAACACCTCGCCGCAGATGATTTTGGCCTTACTGCGGCAGCTCGTCGAAACCGTTGGCGTCAAGCAATCCGACATCTCCCTCTGCGATAGCCTGGCGTATTTTGCCAACGAATACTACGACATTCTGCACAAGGAGTTTCCTGGCGTTCAGTACATGGATTACGCCGGGAAATTCGGTCGAATCCAAATGAAACCGTCTTCGGTTCCCCTCTACTGGAGCTGCAGACCGGAAGGATGCCTCCAGGACTATGTCCCCGCTTCCTTCGCCGAGGCCGAGTACTTGATTAACCTGGCGAACCTGAAGGCGCACACCGGCGCGGGCGTGACTCTCTGCGCCAAGAATCACTACGGTTCCTTAGTCAGGTGGCCCGCCCAGAAGAGTTATTACGACATGCACGCAAGCGGTTTTTCCGGTGGGACGGGCAAATACAGGTCTTTGGTGGATCTGATGGGGCATACCCACATCGGCGGGAAAACGGTGCTGTACCTGATTGACGGACTGTACTCAGGCGTGCATCCGATAGATAAAGCACCGAGGAAATGGAGCTCTTCTCCTTTCAACGGCGACTGGACGTCGAGCCTTTTCGCCTCGCAGGACCCCGTCGCCATAGACTCGGTCGGCTTCGATTTTCTCTATGTGGAGTACAGCGATTACTCGCGCAAAGAAGGAGTGGACGATTATCTGCGCGAGGCAGCGTCAGCCGACAATCCTCCTTCCGGCACATTCTACGACCCTGACCATCCGAACAATGTCAAGAGGCTGCCGAGCCTTGGCGTTCACGAGCATTGGAACAATCTGAGCGAGAAGAAATACTCCCGCAATTTGAAAACCGGCGGCGGAATCGAACTGGTAACGGTAACAGGGCAGAGCATCGCCGAGAAGCAAAGCGTGGTCGCACCCGGCGCAAAGGTCGAGAAGCTCGCTGGCGGGTTTGAGTTCACGGAAGGGCCGGCCGTGGACGCCACAGGCAACGTTTTCTTCACCGACCAGCCGAACGACCGGATTCTGAAATGGAGCGTGGATGGCGAGCTTTCGACTTTCCTCCAGCCCTGCGGACGCTCGAACGGCCTGTACTTCGACAAAAACGGCAATCTGCTCGCCTGCGCCGACGAGAACAATGAATTATGGTCCATCACCCCGGCGGGGAACGTAACCGTTCTCGTCAAAGACTATAAGGGCAAGCTGCTCAATGGACCGAACGACCTGTGGGTTCGTCCGGATGGCGGGATATACTTCACCGATCCACTTTACAGGAGGCCGTACTGGAAGCGTGGGCCGATGGAGCAAGAAGGGCAGTGTGTGTACTATCTTTCCCCGGACCACAAAATGCTGTCGCGGATTGCTGGCGATCTCGTTCAGCCGAATGGAATTATCGGGACGGCCGACGGCAAAAAGCTGTACGTGGCAGACATTGGAGCCAGGAAGACCCACGTTTACGACATCAAGCAGGATGGCACGCTATCGAACAAGAAACTCTTCTGCGAGATGGGCTCCGATGGCATGACGATTGATAATGAGGGGAACGTGTATCTGACTGGCCGGGGTGTGTCGGTTTTCGACAGCAAGGGGAATAAGATCGAGCAGATTGACGTTGCGGAACCGTGGACGGCGAATGTGTGCTTCGGGGGGAAAGACCGAGGCACGCTCTTCATCACCGCCAGCAAAGGGCTCTACGGGATTCGCATGCGAGTCAAGGGGGGTACTTGATTGCCCACTGTTCTCGACGGGTCATCGTCCCCGCTGCTTGCGGTTCGTTGCGTTCTCTTCCTGAGGCATTCCTCGGACGACATGCCAACCGGTTCAGACACCGATAATCAAGCATGCGGCGTTATTGCTCTGCCAAACACGGCCTGCACGTGCAAGTTATCGCCGTCTTGCGACTATTTGTTATGAGCGGCGATATTTGGTATCCTGCAAGGCCAACAAGACCCGGAAGCTCTGCCTGCGGGTTGAACCACGTGTATCCGGTAGCGCACCCAAGCATCAGGAGATTGTCCAATGGAAAAATACGTGACAAAGACTTCAAGGCGGGAGTTTTTGCGGCGGGCGGCAGGCGCAGCGACGGCATTTGCGGTTGTGCCCCGCCATGTGCTCGGTATGGGGGAAACGGCGCCGAGCGATAAGTTGAGCATCGCATTCGTTGGCGCCGGCGGGCGAGGCGGAGATAACCTGAACGGCATCCGCGAGCAGGGGGAGAATGTTGTTGCCTTGTGCGATGTGGACGTGCGAAGGGCCGGCAGGGCGTTGAAGCAGCATCCCGACGCCAAGCAATATCGGGATTTCCGCAGAATGCTCGATGAGATGGACAAGCAGATTGACGCCGTAGTCGTGTCCACCCCGGACCACACCCATGCGGTTGCCTGCATGGCGGCGATCAAGAGAGGAAAGCATGTCTATTGCGAAAAGCCCCTGGCCCATTCGATCTATGAGGTCCGCCAGCTAATGAAAGCCGGGCGCGAGCACAAGGTGATTACGCAACTGGGCAACCAGGGACATTCATTCGACGATATCCGGACGTTCTGTGAGTGGATCTGGCACGGGGCCATCGGCAACGTGCGGGAGGTCCACGCCGTCTCCGGAGCCATTCACTGCATGATCAATCAATTGCCGAGACTTCAGGAAAAACACGAGGTCCCCGCCGAACTGGATTGGAACCTCTGGCTCGGTCCCGCCCAATATCGCCCTTACCATCGCATATACCTCCCCGGTAGTTGGCGGGGCTGGATGCCCTTTGGGACCGGCGCCCTCGGCGATTGGGTGTGCCACGTCGTTGACCCGGTATTCTGGGCGCTCGACCTGAGGTCTCCGGCTACGGTCCAGGCGGAGGCTCAGGGATACGATCCCAAGACGCACGCGGACACCTTCCCACGGGGCACGAAAGTGAGGTTTGAGTTCCCAGCACGCGGCAAGCGGGGACCGGTTACGTTGATGTGGTACGACGGCGTCGAGAAACTGCCCCGTCCAGAGGAACTGGAACCGGGACGAGAGGCGCCCGGCACCGGCGCAATCGTCATCGGCGATAAGGGGAAGATCATGTACGGCTCGCACGGCGCCGGCGGCGTGAAGATTATCCCCGAGGCAAAAATGCAGGCGTACAAGCCTCCAGAGAGAACCCTCCCTCGCGTGCAGGGTCATCATCAGGATTGGCTCCAGGCCATAAAGAACAAGGCACGAGCAGGCTCGAATTTCGACTACGGCGGGCCGCTGACGGAGTTAGCGCTTCTCGGCATCATCGCCACGAGGATGCTCGGCCAGAAGCTCGAATGGGACAGCGAGAAGATGCGCTTCACCAACTGCCCGGAGGCAAATCAGTTCATCAATCCGCCGTATCGAGAAGGCTGGACGTTGTGACCGAAACCGGGGAAAGGCACCGCCTTTCCCTGTGCGGAGCGCAGGCTGCCCGGTCGTGAACTCAATCACACGGGATTCGGCAGCTCGTATCCTTTGCGTTTCGGCCGGTCGAGGCAGGCACTGGCCTCCTTGTCGGCGGGGAAGATTTCTTTCTCCGGGTCCCAGCGGAGCTTCCGCCCGATCTCACGGGCGATATTCGCAAGGTGGCACACGCTAATCGAGCGGTGTCCGATCTCCACATCCGCGACCGGCTTCTCGCGCGTCTTGATGCAGTCAATCCAGTTCTGGATATGCTGCTGGGCGTTCCAGTCCGGACCCTCCCATATTTTCGCCGCCGCCGCGTCCGGTGCGTTCTTGACGAAATCCGGCGGGTCGGTTGTGAACTTGTTGCGGTCTATTTCGATCTTGCATTTCTCGCCGTGGAAGATTGCCCCGCCCCAGGGTCCATTGTCTATCTCGTAACGGACTTCCACCCCATTCGCATAGCGCATCGAAACCTTGCCGGAGGGACCGGGGCTGACGGGCCAAATCTCGACGGGTCCGCTCTCGCTCATCCCCAGCGCCCATTGAATCTGGTCGCAGCCGTGCGCTCCCCAATTCGTCATCTCGCCGCCGGAGTAGTCCCGCCACTGCATCCAGGCGAACTGAAGCGCCCGATTGAACGGACGCGCAGGCGTCTGCCCCTGCCACACATCCCAATCGTCCCCCTCGGGGATTTGCTCTTCAAGAAGCCCCTCGTACCGCTTCGGTCCCGGGTAATTTATCCCCTGCACGAATTTAATCTTGCCAATGCCCCCGCTTCGCACGAGGTCGCAGGCGAAGCGGTTCATCTCCATGGAACGCTGCTGTGACCCGACCTGGAAAACTCGCCGGTATTTCCGCACCGCATTGACCAGAACGCGACCTTCGGCGATGGTCAATGTCAACGGCTTCTCGGCATAAACGTCCAAACCAGCCTGGCAGGCGCGAATGCACGGCAGCACGCGACCATGGTCCGGCGTAGCCACGATCACCGCGTCCAGCTTCTCTGAATCGAGCATCTTCCGGTAGTCTTGATATGTCGCCCACTTCGTTTTGACGAAATCCGCCCACTTCGTCCTGCACATCTCCAGCGTCATCTCCATCCACTTGATGTAGCAATCCGAGATGGCCACGATCTGAGCGTCCTTGATGTCGCTCGCCACGAACTTCGCGAGCTGCCTTGCCCGGTTTCCTATTCCAATCACGCCGATAATCACGCGGTCATTGGCGCCCGGTCTGCCCTGGGCGCCGAGCACCTCCGACCCGATGATATAAGGCGCCGCAGCGGCCGCGGTCAGGGCCGTCGCGCTCTGCTTCAGAAAGGACCGTCTTGAGATTTTCTCAGAACGCATCGTCTGATCCTCCATCAGTTGCAGTACAGGTCGAGCAATACCCGAGCCATTACTACTTCACTTTGATTCTAACCTTTCGTCCCGAAATATCGTCCATGGCCCAATAACCGCTCTTCCTCCTTTTCTTCGTTTTGGCCTGTGTCGTCGCTCAGAAACCCACACGTCTTGAGGGGGTACGGCAATCTTTCGCTGTGCTCAGCACCAGCTTGACAACACGCCTCAGAATATCCGCTCCGTGCTCCTCATGTCCATGTCGAAATGCCGTGTTTACAGGCTCCTCCAGGACTGGAGCTCCCTGGGTCGTCCTGTTTCCCCCTTGTACGGCGGCTCGTGAGAAGTTAGACTTTAGCCATGCTGCGTCGGACATCCCGTCACTTTTTCATCGTGCTGGGTTTCGTCTGGCTGACTCTCGTAGCTCATCAGTCGCCGGGGGAGGACGATCCATTCAGGCTGCGCGGCTACTACATCACCTTCATGCGGATGCCCACAATGGGGCTTTCGGAATGGAAGGACGCGGTGGACTGTCTCGCAGAAGACCGTGCAAACCTCTTGATCCTCTGGACTGCGGGCGCCTTCCCGTCGAAGAAATTTCCTATCACCTGGCGATACAACGCCGACCACAAGAACGTCCAGCAGGATTTTGTTCGCGAGCTGATTGACTACGCCCACTCCAAGGGAATCCGAGTTCTCCTTGGCTTCACGCCGTTTGCCTACGACGGCACGAACCAGTATCCGCTGGAGCATCCGGAGCTGAAGGCGCGAAAGCCCGATAACCAGCCCGTGGACCTCGCGGGCATTCATTGTTGGGGCTATAACCTCTGCCCTTCGCAGCCGGAGTCGCAGCGATTCATGCTGGAATACGTGCGGGAGATGTTTTTCGACTTTTATCCGAACGCGGACGGCTTGCTCGTCGAGTCCTCCGACTACGCGATCTGTTACTGTCCCCAATGCAGCGAGCGCTATTACGAGCGCGAGTTTCAGTTCGTGCAGAAGATTTCGCAGGACGTCTGGCAGAAGAAGCCCGACGCGATGATCGCCGTCTATCCGCATTACTTCTCCGGCCGCAAAGTCCCCGGGTTCAACGTGACGGCTGCCAAACTGCCCTTTGACCCGCGCTGGACTCTGTTCTTCACTCCCCATAGCGCGCATCTTGACCCCGACCTGATACGCAACGCCCGGACGAGCATCTCCTGGGGAGACGCTCCGACCCTCGGCAATCCGCGTCGCATTCAGGACCAGGCACGCCAGGCACGTCAAGCGGGCGTCAGCGGGTATGTGCCATCTCTGGAAGCGTTCAATTTCGTGGCTTCGCACCCGGAGGGAGGAGAACCGTTCTGGGTCGGCAAGCGCCTCAAGCCCTTCGGCCTCGAACACCTTCCCGACGGGCAGATGCCATATGGCCAACTCTTTCCCCGCTTGAACCGTCTGGCATACAGGGAATTCGTCGCCAATCCCGACCTTCCTTTTGACGAGTTCAAGAAACGCGCGGCAAAGGAATTCTTCGGAAACGAAGGGGCGCAGCAGCAAGTCGAGGACCTCCTTCAGCTTCACGAATGTTGGTTTTTCGAGCGGGATTGGTATTGGGCTTCGCCTCTGCTGACGCCGCAGTTCCTTCAGGAGCGAGCCAGAAGGCAGAATTGGCCAAAAGAGAAACTCGCCGCTTATCGGGAACGTCTCGATCATCTCCGCCGAATCGCGGACCGATACCGCAATGTAACCTCCGGCGCCGAAGCGGAAATGGGACGGCTTGCCGGACGCGTCGTCGAGAAATGGGACGCCATGGGAGGCGGCATCCTGCGGAAGCCCGAACCTTGAACCTCTGATTGGGTAATTGCCATTCCCTCCCTTTCTGGGTTCGCCGGTGTGGCAACCAAGCAGAAGAACGTGTCCCGAAGGGGGCAGGGAGGATGGTCCATTGATCGGACAGAAAGGAGTGGAGAACATGGAACTCCGCATGAATCGTCGCAGTTTCCTTGCGAGTGCCGCACTCGGTGGAGCGGGCCTGGTGATTCTGAAGAGCCATCGCTCCGTTTGGAGCTACGATTCCAACCAGAGGCTCAACATCGCTCTCGCCGGCGTCGGCGGACGGGGGAGTTGGTTTGTCCGCACGATCCCGACTCTCGGCGAAAACGTCGTCGCCATGTGCGACGTGAACGAGCAGCGGGCTGCTGAGGCTTTCAAGCGTCTCCCGGAGGTCAAGCGGTATCACGACTTCCGGAAGATGCTTGAGGAAATGAATAAGCAGATTGACGCGGTCATCGTCGCTACACCCGACCACATCCATGCCCCTGCGACAAGCCTGGCGATGAAAATGGGCAAGCACGTCCTCTGCGAAAAGCCCCTGACCCGCAGCGTCTATGAGGCCCGCATGATGCGCGAGACGGCGACAAAATGCAAGGTGGCAACGCAAATGGGCAACCAGGGAACAGCCAGCGACGCGTTCCGGCGCTCCGTCGAGCTGATTCAAGCGGGCATCCTCGGCGAAATCCGCGAAATCCACGTCTGGAACACCGGCGGCGGACCGGGACATCGCGAACCGCCAAAAGGAGATTTCCCTGTTCCGGACTATCTCGAATGGGACCTCTGGCTCGGGCCAGCTGCGTACCGCCCCTATCATCCGGACTGGCTGCACTGGCACGCCTGGCGCGACTTTGGCACGGGACAGTTGGGCAACTGGGGTTGCCATACGATGAACGTTGCCTTCAAAGCCCTGAAATTCGACTCCCTCTGGAGTGCCAAACCTTTCGGCGACTCAAGACCTGTGATTCGGGTGGAAGCCGAGGTCTCGGAAATCACAAAGGCATCCTTCCCGCGATGGGAATTCATCCGTTACGATGTTCCGCCGCGAGGGGAGCTCCCGCCCGTTACGCTGACCTGGTACAACGGCCGCGACGGAATGGAGCAAAAGGGAATTCGCCGGAAGATGGAAGAGCTCGTCGGCCGCACGTTTGACTGGACAACAGACGACGGAGACGAATGGAAGGACTGGTCTCGCATTCTCCTGGTCGGCAAGAACGGCATGCTCTTCTCGAACGCCCATAACACGGAATTCAGCCTCCTCCCTGCCGATAAATTCAAAGGTTTTGAAGGCCCACCGCGCTCGCTGCCACGCTCTCAGGGGCACGAGCGCGAGTGGCTCGATGCGTGCCGAGGCGGTTCACCGGCAATGTCCAATTTCGACTACGCGGGGCCCCTCGCGGAATTTGTTCTTCTCGGCAACGTCGCCACCCAGTTCGAGGGAAAACTCGAATACGACCCGCTGGCAATGAAAATCGTGAACAGCTCCGATGCCAATGGAGCTCTTCGCCGCGTGTACCGAGAAGGCTGGTCGCTCCTCGAATGACGAGCCGCGTTCTCGACCCGGAACACGAGATGACCCGAGGCCCCATGTGCCGAAGCTGCGGGGTCTGAGATGGATCTTCTACAGTGCGATTTTGTAATCCCCTGAGTTTTGGGAGGTTGCAACTTTGCGTTCTCGTCCTGGCACTACGTTTCGTCTTTGCCTTGAGCGGGTTGACGCTGAGGCGTTTTCCCCTTCCAGGAGCCGGACGGTCGGTCCGAGAGCTACACCGACGGCCTGAAGGGATTTGCCGACATCGCCCCGGGTGCGGCTGCGGATGACGAACGTCTTTCCGAGTGTCGGCACGGTCATCTCCTCGCGGGCATCGAGGTCACCTCTCAGACGTTCCTATTCGAGCCGCCAGCCGCGCGCCTCCATCTTTTACTGCAGGTCCTTCAGGAGCATCAGCGCCAGAAAGCTGTAGAAGACGTGTCCCCGAATGGTCTTGTCGAACTTGTGGTAAATCCGGGGAGAGTAATCCCTCAGTTACGGGGGGGGGCAACCCCCAAGAGTCCGACCTGCCGGGGCGAGTCAGCGCTCGCCTGTTTCTTATCTGCGTCCATCTGCGTTCATCTGCGGTTTCATCTCTCCTACCGACGCTCCCCCAGCGTGGGGGATGCCCCGCCTGTAGCTGAGGCTTTGCCGGTGAGAATGATTTTTTCTTGCAAGGGAACGGCGCGACCTGCATAATCTGCGCGGCTTGCGTTCGTGTTGCAGCAGTGAGCGGCAGGACTCCTGCTGCCCTGGAACAAAGGACGTGCAATCCCCGGACAACTGTCGTGAAGGTGAGGTGACCATGGTTGATGTGCGACCCGACATAATGACAGAAATGGAAGCGGACGTTATCAAAATGATTGAGGGGCTGCCCCTTCGCCCGAACGTTACGGAGATGACCGCAGAGGAAATCCGCTCGGAAGCCGAGAAATACGGAACGAAGACGAAGTTTGAGAATTACAACTTCGTTTCGAGCGTGAAGAATCGGAGCGCCGGCGCCACGGTCTATCTCGGCGGAAAGGATGTCGAGCAAAAGAAGCTGAGCGAGTATCAGAAGCACGTCATCAATACCCTCCCCACCACCCTGGCGAAGCTTCACGAGTATCTCAAGCGAGCCCCTTTGGTTCGCGTGAAAAGGTTCATGGGGCAAAACGTCCACTTTGTTCCGCAGTGCAAGCTCTACGTTTCGGTTCACCGAAAAGAGATGATTCGTCTCTCCTACTTCTTCTCCATATCACTTTTCGAGCAAACGCCCGGCGCCGGTCCCGACCTCTCCCTTGTCTATATCCCCGAATGGATCGAGACCGAACGCCAGATTCTCGTCTTCCCACGAAGCGGGATCACCTACGTCCTTGGGACCGATTATTACGGCGAGGTGAAAAAGGGATTTCTGCGGATGGGGATGTGGCAGGCCAAGCAGCAGAACAAACTCGGCCTCCATGCCGGGACCAAGATTCTGACCGCAAGAGATAAGCACGGAAAGCTCCGCCGCTACGGCATGATTCTGTTTGGCATGACCGCCACAGGGAAGACCACCCATTCGTGTCATGACCACGGACTGACGGGGAAAGGCGAGTCCGCGAAGGTCCTTCAGGATGACGTCGTTTTCCTGTGCAAGGACGGCACCGCTTACGGAACGGAAAGGGGCTATTACGTAAAAACCGAGGATCTCAACATGGAGATGCAGCCCGCCCTGTACATGGCCTGCACCAACCCAAATTCTCTCCTCGAAAACGTCCTGGTGGATTACGAGGGGAACGTGGATTTCGACGACGATTGTCTGACGGGCAACGGCAGGGCGATGGTCCGCAGGGAAGACCTGGGTTGGAAGCGAGTCGCGCGGAGCGTTGACCTTCCTCCGCTGGAGGAGCTTGACGGGTTGGTCATCGCGTTTATCACCCGTCGCAACACCATCGTGCCCATAGCTTCCAGGCTCAGCCCGGAAGAGGCGGCGGGGGCTTTCATGCTGGGGGAGTCCATCGAGAGCTCCGGCAGCGACCCAAGGAAAGCAGGCCAATCGGTGCGCGTGGTCGGGACCAACCCGTTCCTCATCGGGGACGAAGCCGAGGAGGGAAACTGGTTCTACGATTTCGTCAAGACGAACGAGAATAAGATTCAGTGCTACCTCTTGAACACCGGCGGCATTGGAGAGATCCGGGTGCCCGGAAAGGAGGGGATACCCCTCGTCAAGCAGGGAGTCACCCGCGTCCAGATTCAAGAGATGGCCTCAATCATCCGGGGCATCCTGCGAGGGAACATCGAGTGGACCGACGACCCGCTCTGGAAAGTGCAGGTCCCCAAGAAAGTCGAAGGAATAGACATCAGCCGGTTCGAGCTCAACAAGTTCTACCTCCGCCGAACCATCGAGGACTATTCCGGGCAGTTGAAAAAGGAAAGGACCGAGTATCTCGAGCAGTTTACGAATCTGGACCCGGCAGTAATGAAAGCGTACAAGTTCTGAATCGGGGATTGTCCCGTGCCAGTGAAAACGCATTCCGTCGAGGAATCTCTTGGCGAGCAAGAGCGAGAAAAAATAAGAACTGTCGTCGGGAGCATCGGCGCCAAGCCCCGCCTGAAGGGGAAACTCCTTAATGTCGGCTTTGTACTCGCGGTGCTGGCGGCTTTTGGCGCCTCTATGGTCACAAGCGGTATCCAGCGCATTGTGTCCATAGACATCGCTGTTCTGATTCTTTCCCTCAAGCTCGCCTACCACCTCCACACGGAGGCAAGAGTCAACCACGCCCAGTTCTGGATATTGACCACCATCGAAGACAGGCTTCTCGATGTCATCAGAGAACTGAGCCAGTTGCGGAAAGAAATCCGCAGATTCACCGAGACTGGACGAGATGATTCGCAGGGTCCGCCAACCGACAAGAAAGCGGGAAAGCCCGCGCACAAGGACTGACAACTCTCGAGGTCTCCGCACTCCCGCCAAGGAGACTTCCTCGTGATGTTCGATGGGGTGCCGGATTGATGAACTCGCCCACTTACAGAGCGCTCCGTATCCCTGCGCCCTTTGGGCTCAAGAGGGCGTCAGACGCAAGGGGAAGCAAGGTTACTTCTAACCCTTTTGCGTTGCCAACAAGGACTCAGGAGAGCACCTACCGCTCGATCAGCGGCTCAAGCCCGTCAAGACGCACTTGAGCGTCCGTGACGGCTTTGAAAAGACACAGCGCTTCCCGGTTGAGGATGGGAGGATGGCAAAGTCAAATCTCACCCCAGGTCATCTTCCTGAGTCCCCAGATTCGAGTGTTCCCAATCAGACCTGGGGGAAGGTCAAACACAGTCTCGGGCACCTGATATATCGCAGGAACGTTCTGTCCCATGTCGAAATAATTCGAGACGAACGATCCCGCAACACTTGTTTGCTTCATTGAGATGATTTGTTTCTCTGCGTAGAAGAGTCCCATTACGTTGATCCCTGCTAAGTCGAACTTGATTGTGTCCACGGCCATTATTCCAAGACAGTCTCTCGTCGGGTAGGTGCTATAGGACTCCGTGACGAGGTTGCAGTTGATGTTCACACTCCCCGTTGAGGTGAGCGATCCTTTTCCCCTATACAGGATGGCCTTCTCCTTTCCTGCCTTGTCAAGAGTCACATCCCCCTCGATGAGAACGATTCCGTTTATCGTGAGAATCCCGCCTTCACTCATGCTGATTTGTCCCTTGCCATTCCCGTAGGAGAAAACGGAAGTCGGATCAATCGTCTGCAGTTTTACAGCATCTTCGCCCGAAATCACAAGCGCATTGGGCCTAATGAAGTCCCTCAGATAGTTCTCGTATATACCATATGGCTCAAGTGTCAAATACGGAAAGCCTACATCAAAGCCACCGAGGTCATAGGTGGCGCGTGTCCCGTTGTCTGAATAGACATTCCGATCGCCCTGGTTTCCCGCGTATTTATCCGTAATATAGACCCCCAGGACAGTTTCCTTGAGACCGTTACCCGGAACATCAGGCGCACCCACATAAGAAGTTCCACTCAGGGAGAGTTTGCCGTGTTCAATACCTACCCCTGTTTCGAGCGAATCAACCATCTGGTCTCCATAGGGTTTCGCTATCGAAGGGAGCCTCACCCCCAGGTCCGAGGGTATGCCCAAGTAGTTGTTCCCAATTTGCCCTGTTCCGCTGAACTCCGCCGCTATGTCGTTAGTCCCCAGGCCGTTTCCGAGAATGTGGACCGACCCTCGTATGTCCACATTCCCGCTGATGACTCTTCCATTCTGTCCCGTGTCGGCAAAAATGGCGTAGCCCCAGGGCGAGATCTCTTTGGCCCCGACCAGGACCAGGATTCTCCGTCGCGCCTCGATTATGAAACCCGTGCCCTCGCCATTTCTCCGATAGTATCTACCCGTGGCCTTGATCCATACTCTGTCAGTCCAGCCCTGAAGATTCGATAATTCAAGCTGGTAAGTTGACTTATGGTTTCCATTCTTCTCCAAGCTGTAGTCCGTCTCATCGGTAAGCGGGTAGAAATCGTTAACGTAGTCAGGGTTCGCCAAGTCGAGGTACTTGGGATAACCAGCAGGCGTCAGGTCAATATATCCCGTCGAAGTGTAGACCTTATCATCCGCCCAGGACGGTTTCATTGGGTCAGGTGTGTAGTACAGGTCATCCTTTAAGAGCTGCAGTCCTTTTTCGACCCCAGCTTCCGCGGCGAAGAAGGCCTTCGTAGAGTGCAGCTGCAGCTTGACCTGGACTCTCTGCGTGTTGACCATGTGGAGGAACGCCGCCGCACCTATTGCGGCGATCAAGGTGAACATTAAGGTAATCACCAGCGCTATCCCGCGCTTGCCGCTAAATCGAAGTTTCACGATCTTACACCTCCGCTATTGTTATCTCGCCCCGAGCCATGTCTCCACCAACTCGCAGGCTTCACTGGTTTCTTTTCGAGCTGAGGCATTGTTAGCAGTGGTATTATCTGGATTCTCCCAAGATTGAGAACCATCCTTTGGAGATAAGGAGCCGCTCCTCCCCCCAGAAGGTTTCTTACGCTAATCAGCTTCCAGGATGTTCGCGCCGCAAGCAGAACCATTATTGGCCTCGCCCCCTGGGAAGCTCTGAACTGCTCGCGACACATCATGTGTCAGATTCTCCCCGGCGGCTTTCTCGGATTCCCCAACACCGCGGTTCGAAAACAAACAGCGTGACACAGCATTCAACTGAGTTGGTGAGGGTGAAGCGCCTTGGGACTTCGCACTGAACAAGTCTCGAGACCCCTTTGACCGACTCAAACCGAATGTCGCCAAACGTGTCTGCGCTCCCCTCACCTTCTAAGTTGACCCTTCGGACCGTGCTGAGCGTGCCGAATTTTCTTAGTTTCCCATGCCTTCCGTTAGGTCTCAACGCTTCTTCAGTTCTTCCGCGATCAGTCATCTCAGTCCCCTTCCGCAATATCAACCGTGATTTCACTTGGGACAACACTGCGGATTTCTTCGACCGTGGTTTCGCCCCGGAGAACTTTTGCGACGGCTGCCTCCCAGAAGGTTTTCATACCCTCCCTCCTGCCCTGTTCTCTTACCACCGAAGCCGTCGTTCCTGGGCTGAGAATCTGGCGTATCCCAGCGGTCATGGGGAGAATTTCGTAGACTCCTGTCCGACCTCTATAGCCCGTTCCATGGCATTCTGGACATCCCACTGCTCTATATATCGTCGCCCCCGGCTCGATATCGCCGTCTCCCAGTGACGTCCTGACTTCCGGTGAAAGCTCATAGGCCTTTTTGCAGTGCTCACAAAGGATACGAACCAGTCTTTGGGCTATGATCAGTTCGATGACCTCCCTTATGTAAAACGGCTCGACCCCGAGGTCCAAGAACCTCATGACGGTTTCCGCCGTTCCATTTGTGTGAAGGGTGCTCAATAGAAGATGTCCGGTAAGGGAGGCCTGCACCGCGACCATTGCTGTTTCTCTATCCCTTATCTCGCCAATAAGGACGACATCGGGATCGTTACGCAAGATGGACCGCAGCCCAGACGCGTATGTTAGCCCAGCGACCGGACTAACGGACACCTGATTGACGATTTTTACCCTGTATTCCACAGGGTCTTCGAGAGTGATAATTTTCCTCTCAAACGAATTCACATAATTCAGCATCGCACAGAGTGTGGTCGTCTTGCCGCTCCCCGTGGGACCGGTGACGAGGACCATGCCCGCCGGTTTCTTCAACCCGCCAATGACGATGTCGCTCTGGTCTTTCGTAAGCCCCAGGGACTTCATCTCGATTTCCGACTTCGATTGGTCAAGGAGTCGTATGGTACAGGACTCGCCGTAGATTGTTGGGAGGGTCGCAACGCGCAGGTCCACATCTTTCTGCTTGAAGCGAACAAAAAACCTCCCGTCCTGGGGTGTCCGCCTCTCCGCGATGTCCAATGAAGACAGGACTTTGATTCTCGAGATGAGGCAAGCGGTGAGATGTCTCGGTAAGACGTCCGCCTCGTGGAGTACGCCGTCGAGCCGATACCGGACTCTCCCCAAGTTATCGGCGGGTTCAATGTGGATATCGCTGGCGCCTTCCTCAATGGCGCGCGTCAGGATGGCGTTGAACGTCCTGATCGTCGGCGCCTCCTCCACCTCTTCCTCCCTCACATTCTGGTCCTCGTCTTCTTGACTGACATACTGAATACTCGAGTCTCGCCAGCTATCGTGAATCCGCAGCGCTCTTCGAACATTTCCGGAAAAGAAGTCTATCGCCTCAAGAATCTGCTGCTCGGTGGAGATAACCGGTTCAATGCTCATGCCCGAAGCCACCTTCAGGCTGTCAATCGCAACCAGGTCCAGAGGGTCCGCCATGGCCACGGTGAGTGCCCCGTTGACTTTTTTCAGAGGGATGACGCGGAGTTTCTCAGCCATCTCCAGAGGAACCATCCTGACGGCTTCAGGGTCTATGAGGTCCAACGAAAGCTTGATTCTTCGAATGCCGTAGGTCTGACTTATTCGATGAGTCAGGGCATCCCTGGTCAGATAGCCAAGCCTTTCGAGGACCTCTTCCAGCTTCGCACCGGTTTCCCGCTGAGTCTGCCTGGCCCTCTCGAGCTGAGACGGTGTGATTACTCCCTGTTCCAGAAGCGAGTCGAGAACTTCTCGTTGCATTTAGGCGCCCCCCGCGTGTGATGCCATGCTTCTATTCGTCACATTGACCCTGTCCCTCAGTGCTCGCAGCTTTATGCCTCCTGGCAGATGAGGTGCTCTTGACCTATTCGCGAAAAGACCGGGGTCCCTACGGCTCTCTTCTTTCCCGCGACTCCTGAGTTCCACGCCAAGCCGCTTCTTTAAGAACGTCACGGGAAGGAAGTCCTCCTGGGAGAGCCAACCCATGTCTTGAAGTCGTAAGACTGTCGCCTGGAAGTGCTGGATGCCGTCCTTTCCTGCCAGGACACAGCCACGACGACTGTAATTCCTTCTCCCTCCTCTTCCAGAACGGTGGTCCGGTCGCACGCGATAAAGTTACCGTTCGGGGCCTGGTCAAGGACCAGTCCATACTCAGGGGTAACGGCAGGCATTGTGGAAAGACTCGTGTACTGAAGCGATTTGAGACACTCCAAACGAGTTCGAGCGACGTTGGCAGCCTGAGTCCAGTGCTGCACATTTTGGGCAGCAAATCGCCAACTCACGAAAGCGGTAAGGATTGCTGCGATTGCGATAAGACCAATAGCGGATGATAAAAGAACCTCAGGGAGAAGCATTCCCCCTTCAAGGTGCCGTCGTTCTCGCCAGTTTTGTGTCATGACAACCCGGTCCCCCCCTCTTCCTACTTCAACGCTCCAGGGACCGCGATTGCCGCCAGGAGACCGATGACCACAATGGCAATTAGGACCTTAACCAGCGTAAGGACTTTGTTCACATCTTACCTTCTTCCGTATTGTGGATTTGCCTTCGCGTGAAGACGAGACAACTCGCGTGCGTTTTCTCCCAGGACGGTGCTTGTGTTCTGCCCAGGCAACCCTCCCGGTGTGGCCAACGAATCGAGGCGAGTAATTCACCGCAAAGCGCAATCCGCGGCCAATCTCTGGGCGTGGCGCAAGGCAACGGGCAGCTTCCGGAGTCGCTCGCCCTCGCACCCCAGCACTCCTATCAAGACCGCTCTGCATGCCTGACTATGCGGAAATCGTCGTTGAAGGTGAAGCAACAAGCGTGCCCCAGTTGTTCCTTTCGTATCTCACTCTGTGAGAAGGGGAAACAACTCTGATGTTCGCCTGTGGAATCCTGCGCATGTTTACCAACGTAAACGCGCGTCGGGGATGCCTGCGCAATACCTTCCCGTGTCGTTGCGGGCAAGGGCCTTAGAGAATGTTGACAGAAGTCAATACGGAAGGTCTCTGTTGAAACAAAAGATCCCTCTGCGTTCTCAGGGTCCTCTGCGCCGAAAATGAGCGTCAGGCGGGGAGCCTTTTCAGGGACCACCAAGGCACGAAGACATAAAAATACCTTCGCCCGAGGCCCATCTCTCCTTTGTGTCTTGGTGTCTTGGGTGCGTCAGGATAAGACTGGCTGGTCTTGCGACCTGAAAGGAGGATGCCCTGGTAATTGCTCGTTCGACAGGTAGCGAAGCGAGCGGCGAGCGGAGTGATCCGCGTCGTCGAAGCCCCCCTGAGCGGGGTCGCGCCCCCGACAGGTTCACCGGAGAGCACGCGCACAACGCAGAGGCGTCATCCCGCAGCACTCATCTTCTCTGCGCCCTCTGCGGGGAGTCCCTCCCGAGAGGGAGGCATTCCAAAAAGAGCAACATACCTATTGAATCTACAGCAATTTCATGATATGATAATGACTAACAGTGGTGCCCAGCCTTGTGCGCTCTCACACCCTCATGGGTTTCGGGAGTTGGCTGTTTTCAAAACCCGTTTTCTAAAAAGAAAGGTTGCACCATGAGAAGCCTGTCGTTGTTGACCCTGATCTGCCTTTTCTTAGCACTTCCTGCCGCTAATGCCATGTTGCCGCACTGGGAGGAGTTGCCTATTCGCATCCGGCTCCTTACGAATAAAGAGGTTTATCAGCCGGGCGAGGACGTCAAGATCGAGCTCCAGGCGATCAACACGAGCGACGCGGAGATTAGCCTCACCTTTCCCGACGGACACCAGCAGGATTACAGCATTGATGGAAGATACCTCTGGTCCGCCGATAAAGGCTTCATCGAGGCTCTCACGCACGTCGAGATTCCACCGGGAGGCACCTATTCCTGGCATTTTGTCCACACCTCGAAGGACTATTTCCTCACCCCGGGCAAGCACGTGATCGTGGGTATCGTCGTTGGCTATGGCCACAGTGAGCCAGTGCCCATCCTCGTCGCGGAGAGAACCGACCTCCAGATAACCGTATCCTCCGACAAAGAGGTGTACTCCGTCGGCGAGGAGGTCCCCATCCATGTCACGGCAAAGAACGTCTCGGAGTCCGACATTATCCTCCGCTTCCCGACCGGCAGGCAGGCCGGTTACTGCATAGACGAGAGATATTTCCGCTACGACGGGAGCGACCTCACGGACGTTTCCAGCGAGATACTTCTCAAGCCCGGCGATTCCCACACCTGGGATTTCGTCCACGACCCGAACGAATATCCTCTGACGCCCGGTACGCACATCATTAAGGGCATTGTCGCCGGATACGGGCATAGCGAGCCAATCAAGATCGCTGTAACCTCAGGGCTCGAAGTAACCGTCGAGACAGACAAGCTCGAATACGCCCTCGACGAGGACGTCCAGATTCTCGTCACCGCCACCAACAAATCCCTGGAGCCGATAACTCTCAAATTCGGCAGCAGCCATCAGGCCAGCTATGTCATTGACGGGGTCTATGATTGGTCAAAGAATCACCCTGCCCTCGAGGTTCTCACTGAGCTGACACTTCAACCCGGAGAATCCTGGACCTGGGACCCCTTCGTCCATAAGCCGGAGGATTACGGCCTCCTTCCTGGAAGGCACTCCATAGTCGGAGTGGTTATCGGCTACGCCAAAAGCGAGCCGGCCGGGATTTTCGTGGTTGGGGAACAGCCCGGAATCGCCGTATCCGTTTCCACCAACAAGGAAGTGTATGGGCTCGATGAGCCGGTTACCATCAACGTCACCGCGACCAACAACTCCGAGCGACCAGCCACCCTCCGATTCCCCACGCTCCATCAGGCCGACTATGAAATAGACGGCGCCTATCTCTGGTCCAGGGGCAAGCTCTTCCTCCCCATCCCCGTTTCGTTCACGATCCCGGGAGGCGCCCAGGTTACCTGGGAATTCGTCCATAGACCGGGCGAATATCGCCTCCTCCCCGGCGAGCATTCGATCGTTGGAATCGTTGTCGGTTATGGCAAGAGCGATCCCTTGACCATCGTCGTCAAAGAAGAGCACCCGCCGGAAGTCACCGCGCGGGGTCTGCTGGCTTATGTCGTGCCGGACAACTCTCTTCCAGACACGGGAGGTGAGCTGCGCGGGTATTTCGTGCTCTATACCCGCGATCCGCACGAAGTGTATGTCCTCTTTCCCGGCGCCATTGACCTCGCTCCGCACCTGAACATGACCGTGGAGGTCACGGGGAATTATGTTTACACGCTCATTCCGCTCCCGGTCCCTGGCATTCCGCTGGCGGTGCACACCATTCGGGACATTTTGAGCGTGAAGGTTGAGACCGATAAAGCAGAGTATTACCAGTCGGAGGACATCCGCATAACGGTCATCGCCCGCAACCTGACGGAACAAACCTTCGACCTTTACTTCGAGGGGGTCGTTGCCAAAATAGATGACATCATTGTGCCCCCCGAGGGACCGGAACCGCTCTTCCCAATCCCCTTCCCCATCCAGATACCGCCCAAAGGAACCCAGGAATGGAAGTTCGTCTATCACGGCAGCCTGAATCCGCTCCCGCCGGGTGAACACCACGTCTCGGGTGAGGTTCTCGCCTACGGGAAGAGCAAGAACCTCCCCATAAAAGTCATCGAAAAGCCGTCCGAAAAGATTGTCGCCGAGGGCATCGTGGATAGGCTCCCGGAGGACCCAAGAATGGACGGCATGATGATGCTGCCGCGGTACGTCCTCGTTGACCGAGCGACCGGCCAGTACCAGTACATTCTGCGCAACCCGGCCATAGACTTTGGGCAATACCTCGCGCAGTTCGTCGAGGTCGTCGGTGTGCTCTCCAATGGAATCGAGCCAGAGCCGCTGAACTCTCTCCCCGAAATCGCCGTCCCCGAGCTCTTTGTCCTGCGCATCCGGAGACTGCTCGCTGTCGCCGTATCCACGGACAAGATCGCCTACGCGCTGGCTCAAGAGACCGTTCCGCCCGACCTCATCCACGTCTATGTCACAGCCAAGAACTGCACCCCGGAGGAGATGATTCTGACCTTCCCCTCGGGCGACCAAGCCTACTACCAGATCAGCTCGAATACTTCCGACAGCTCACTGAAACAGGGAGTCCCCGAGAGCGCCGATAACGTCGTCATCCCGCCATACGGCTTGCACGTCTGGCAGTTCGAGACCTCTACGGAAGGACTCCCCGAAGGGGACTACACCGTCTTCGGCGGCGTCTATGGCTATGGACAGGCGAAGCCAGTTACCATATCCGTCAAGAAAGACCCGCCGCCAATCATTACCGCGGAGGGCATCGTCGAGCAATTTTGGTGGTGGAAATGGGTCGAGCCCCCGATAGTTGTCGAGCCTGATCCCACGCTCTGGCCCTGGGTTTGGCCTTGCCGATATGTCCTCTTTGACCCGGTGGAGAAGAAGATTAGCTACTTCTTGAGCAGCCACCGCGTCGAACTCCACTGGTATCTCGGAAGGTACGTCCGCGTCACGGGTTATGTGATGCCCGAAGTCCTCCCGATGGAAAAACTACAGGCCGGCGCCGGCTCTAATCCGGGGGACGATGGTGAGACCGACCCACCCATCCCCCCCATAATCCCCTGGATTCCGGCGGAGCGCCTCGATGTCGCGTCGGCGCTGCCCATAGACAAGCCGCTGCCCGACGACAACGGAGATGGTGTCCGCGATAGTTGGGAGATTGTCTCCGGCCTCATAGGCGCCGGCGGAGAGCAAGACTCCGACAAAGACGGTATGCCCAACTCATGGGAGTGCATGGCCGGCACTGACCCGCTCGACCCGTCTTCCGTCGCCCAGGTCAAGGTCGAGGCCAATCCCGCCGGCATGGTCATCCTGCGCTGGGCCACCGTTCCGGGCAGAACCTACTCCGTGTATTGCGCCGATGGGTTGTCCGGCGGCGAGCTTGGCTGGCGGCTACTCATCGGAGGAATCGAAGGCACTGGCGCCGAATTCACCTGGACCGACGACGGCGCGTCCGATGTCGCCCCGTCGAACACCGCCGGCCTCAAATCCAGGTTCTATCGCGTCGAAGTGCAATAGGCGGATGCTCCGCCTGACGTTGAGTAATCGAGCGGGGGCTGCAAGCGACTTGTGCAGCCCCCGCTCGCTCTTTTCAGGCTCGCGCAAAAGAAAGCCGCAGGCTTTCCGCAACCTGCGGCTCCATTTCTTCAAAGTCGGGAGCAGCCTCACCTGTCCGGCGAGAACGCCTCGGAATCCCTGTTCATCAGTTGCAGCAGCTTCTTCTTCTCGATCCACCTCACGTGCCCGTCGCAGAACAGCAGATTTCCTCCCCCGGAGTGCTTCAGGAGCAAATCCGGAATATCGTTCTCCGCACCCGACGGCACGAACCGCCCGTCGTTGAGCGTCAACTCGCTCTCATCCACCAGAAGAATCGTCTCGCCCGGGCGCTTAATCCTCTCTATCTTATAACCGACGCGAGTCGCCCCATCGGTGTAGGGCAAGTCGAGGTACGAATTCATCGCGTAGCTCAACCCGCGCGCCCTTCCCAGGACTTCCGCCGAAGGGCAAAGATACGGATTGTTCGCCGGCGAATGATACCACTCCTCCGGCATCCCTTTCACCGCGGCCCCATACGGCCCCGCTCTCTCCATCTCCATCACGTACGGCCACAATGTCCCACCCTCCACATGCACCCTCTCCAGAGCATCGGGATTCGTCTGCGGGACAGAAACCACATTCCCCCCATAAGTCCAGTCGTGCCTCCCCCGCATGCCCGCCGACCCTGTCGCCGGGAGATGCCCGTCGGAATCGTTCGTGTACATCATCATCGCATTGCCGAGCTGATGCATGTTCGAGACGCAGAGCGCCTGCCTCCCTTTCTCCTTCGCGGTCTGAATCGCTGGCAATAACAACGCCGCCAAAATTGCCAGAATCGCAATCACCACCAGCAGTTCGATCAGCGTGAATCCCGCACAATTGCCGGTTCTCATGGGGCAGCCCTCCTTTTTGCTTCTATTTCCCTGCCCGAAATCTCCGCGTTGCTTCCCGCTCTCTTCCTCCGCAGCCGTCGGCGCCCCCGCAATGCCAACGAGCGCTGGCAAGAACTCTCCCGCCCCCAATTCCTTCGCGCCGAATGCTCTCGTCAAACCACCAATTCGTTGCACACACCTTAATAATATAAGGCCCCGAGAAGAGCCTGTCAATTATTTGAAAAGCCGAGCACTGCTGCGCCGGACAAAAAATGCGCCCCTGCAGCAAAGAGAGTGCTCGAACGGAGCACACCAGGTCGCCCGGACCCTGTAACGCCGATGGGGCGAGGGTTGTGGAGCGGGTGGGGAAACAGGGCAAGCGGTTAGGTGCGGGAAGAAAGGGTCAGCGTTGCGGCAGACCGCACAGTTCGCATACTGTGACCCATTGTGACGCAATAAAAAAGAGCGAGTGATGGGATTCGAACCCACGACCTCTTGCTTGGGAAGCAAGGACTCTACCAACTGAGTTACACTCGCTTGCGCACCTCGGAATATCTCACCCTACCGCCTTCTTTGTCAAGATTTTTTCAGCAACCCGTGTATCGGCTCAGTTAAGGGCGGCACACTCCCGTCCGGCCACGCGAGTCACGGAGAGGGGCGGAACCGCAGATGCACGCAGATGGACGCAGATAGGAACCGGAGGAGGGTTTGACCGGCCCGGTGGCTCGGCCTTTTGTGGCGTTGTCCAGTCCTTACTGACGGATTACCAACCCGTGGGGCCCCCGCCGTTGGCGAGACCCGGGAAGCACTCCGGGCGGGCTGCCCATGCCCCGCTTCTCCATCGGGGATTCATGCGCGGCCCGCGATCAGGCCACTGAAGCGGGTCCGCAGCCTCCGCTACGGCTTCCACAAATCCCGCCTTGCGTTGGCACTCCGGATTTACTACGCTCTACGCGACCGAGAAGCGATTTCGGGCTGCAACTAAAGGTCAGGGAGCGCGTGCCCTTGTTGAGCGCGCTTAAGCCCGCTCGAAAGACAACCCTGGAGAGAAAGGGAGAACGATGATGCGAGTTCTATGCAGTGGATTGTTGGCTTTCTTGTTCGTAGTACTCGGGATGATGATGGCCTCTCAAGCGGCGGACTTTTTCGCCGCGCCGGATGGAAACGACAGCTGGTCCGGCAAACTCGCTGCGCCGAATGCCGCGCGGACCAACGGTCCCTTCGCCACACTTCAACGTGCCCAGGAAGCTGTCCGCGAACTCAAGAAAAGCGAAGCGGGTCGCCGTCGCGCCATTGAGGTGCAGGTCCGCGGCGGGACGTATTTCCTCGGAGAGCCTCTGGTGTTCACGGAGCAAGATTCCGGCACGGCCGACACGCCCATCATCTATGCGGCTTACCCCGGCGAAAGACCGGTCCTGACCGGCGGTGTCTTGCTGAAGAACTGGCAGCGGGACGCCCAGAATCGCTGGCAATTGCGTCTCCCCGAAGTCGAGCGCGGCGAATGGGTTTTCTCGCAGCTTTTCGTGAACGGGCAGCGTCGCTACCGCCCCCGCCTGCCGAAGGACGGCTACTATCTCATCGAGGATGAGGTCCCGCCGTCCCCGGAAGCCCAGGGCAAAGGATTCAACCGCTTCAAGTTCAAGGCGGGTGACATAAGAGCCGACTGGAAAAACCTCGACGACGCCGAGGTCCTCTGCTTCCATATTTGGTCAATGTCCCGAATGCGGATTGCCTCGATTGACGAACCAAATCGCATTGTCACCTTCAGGCGGCCGACTATCAGCATGAGTTCGTGGGCAGGGCTGCAAAAAGGGAATCGGTTCATCGTCGAGAACGTCCCCGGCGCTCTATCAAACCCCGGCGAGTGGTATCTCGACCAAAAAACAGGCGTTCTGACGTACATCCCACTCCCCGGCGAGGATATGTCCAAAGCCCTGGTCGTCGCGCCGCGCCTCGAATGCCTCGTGCAACTGAAGGGGGACGTGCCCGGACGCAAATGGGTTCAACACCTCGTGTTTCGCGGTCTCAGTTTCGCGCACACGAACTGGAAAATTCCCCCGGAGGGCTACACTTGCTCTCAGGCGGAGGCGATTCTGCCCGGCGCGATTGCCGCTGAAGGCGCCCGCTATTGCGTCCTCGACGATTGCGAGGTCGCCCAGGTTGGCGCGTACGCTGTCGAGTTGGGGGCGGGCTGCCAGCACGACAGGATTGTGAACTGCGATTTGACCGACCTCGGCGCGGGCGGCGTCAAGATTGGTGAGAAGCGCATCCCCCAGGACGAGGAAGCCGCAGCCAGCCACAACGTCGTCCAAAACAACCTGATTGCCCACGGCGGACGCATTCACCCGGCGGCGGTCGGCGTCTGGATCGGGCATTCTCCATCCAACGCAGTCGAAAACAACGACCTGTATGACTTCTATTACACGGGCGTGTCCGTGGGCTGGTCGTGGGGATATGGGCGAAGTCTCGCGCACCATAATTCCATCGCCTCCAACCACATTTATCAGATTGGGCAGGCGGTCCTCAGCGACATGGGCGGCATCTACACGCTCGGCGTATCTCCCGGAACGACCCTGCGATTCAACCTCATTCACGACGTGGAATCGTACGACTACGGCGGCTGGGGGATTTATTTCGACGAGGGTTCCACGGATATTCTCGCGGAGAACAACCTCGTCTATCGCACAAAGACGGGCGGATTTCATCAGCACTACGGGAAGGAGAACCGCGTCATCAACAACATCTTTGCCCTTGCGCGGGAAGGGCAGATCATCCGCTCCCGAGTCGAAGAGCATCTCTCGTTCACCTTCCAGCGCAACATCGTCTATTGGAAAGAGGGACCGCTGCTGGGGAGCAACTGGTCGGGAGATCGCTATGCTCTCGACTACAACCTCTACTGGAATCCGACCGCCCCGAAAGAGGGCGTTCGCTTTGCAAACATGACGCTGGAGGAATGGCAGAAGAAGGGCCAGGACGTTCACTCGTTGATTGCTGACCCGCTCTTCGTGAATCCCGATGAGGGTGATTTCGGTCTGAAACCGGATTCGCCGGTGACGAAAGTCGGCTTCAAGCCCTTCGATATGAGCAAGATCGGCTGCTCGTACACTCCGCGGAGGCAGAAACTTTTGCGAGATATGCCGCGCGCCTATCCTCCGCCGGCGCCACGGTAATCGCTTGACCTGATTAACGGGAATCGTCGCCGAGCCGCCTGCTCGGCTGGCTCCGGCGTTCCAAAATGCTCGCTTGCCTTATGCGATTCGATTCCCTATGCTTTTCCTCGAATCGTGAGTGTGTGAACCATTCGGGCAAACCTTGAACTGGAGGGACTCCCATGAGACGCAGCGTCAAATTTCTTGTCGTCTTCTCTCTATTGACCGTCGCGTTTTCCGTCCGTGCCGCCGAAGCCCCTGACACCGTCATGGGCAACTGGGAAGGCCGCTGGGTCGGCGACGTGATGGGAGAGGGGACTGTCTCGGCACAAATCATCGCGGAGGGGAAAGGCAGTTATCGCGTCGTCATTTCGGCAGACATCGGGGAGGCTCAGCCCGTCCAGGGCGAGATGCGAGGAAAAGTCGAAGGCGAGAAGGTCGTCCTCAAAGGCTCGATTGACGTCGGCCCGGAAAACGGCGGAGTCCACGAGCTTACCTGCGAGATAGCCGGGGGCAAGTTCGCCGGCCGCTACGCCGGTCAGGACAATCAGGGTAAGGTTGAGCTGAAAAGAGTCCTGAAGCTCTCCCCCACTCTCAGCGCGAAGCCGCCGGAAGGGGCCATTGTTCTTTTCGACGGGAAAGACATGTCCAGGTGGGAAACCCGGAACGGCAACCCGAGCCCGTGGAAGCTCGTCGGCGATGCGATGGAAGTCAAGCCCGACAGCGGGGACATTCACACGAAGGAGCAATTCCGCGATTTCAAATTGCATGTCGAATTCTGCACGCCTTTCATGCCCACCGAGCGCGGTCAAGCTCGCGGCAATAGCGGCGTCTATCTCCCCGGCGGAAACGAGATTCAGGTCCTCGATTCTTTCGGGCTGAAACCGAGCAGGCACGATTGCGGCGCCTTCTATGGGCAGGCTGCTCCCCTCGTCAACGCCTGCCTGCCGCCCGGCGAATGGCAGACCTACGACGTAACGTTCATCGCCCCGAGATTCGACAACGAGGAAAAGCTCGTCAAAGCCGCCAGCATCACCGTCTTTCACAACGGGATGAAGACTTACGAGGAGTTTCACCCGACTCGTGCGGGGGCGCCATCGGGACGAGTCCTGCTTCAGGACCACGGCAATCCGGTCTCCTATCGCAACATCTGGCTTGTGCCCTTGAAGGCCGAGTGACGAAAGCGATCCCTCGGACGAACAGGCACTGCTGCGCCTTTTGGCGCTGGTAGTGGCGTCTGGCGGTGTCGGACCGGGATCCACACGGGGGCGCCGCTCGGACGCGGTGTTATCGCGACTAACGATAGCACTCGCGCGGCGTTGACAGTTGCTCCGGGCGCGGCTATACTTACGCCGTTGAGCGGGAACGAAAACGCTCGCGCTCCGATTCCACTGTGTCAGCCGTGCGGACTCGTTCGTTCGTAGGAACGTGCGATGGCGTCAATTCCGTTCACTATAGTGGGCTGACCGCGAACGAGGTTTCCCGTTCGCTGCAAAGGAGGGCCACGGTAATCTCCGACAAAGGAGGGCACTCGCATGAGACACATCCTGCACGCTCACTTCCACTGGCTCGTTTTCCTGACGTTCGCTTCGATGGTCGCTTTGTCTTCGTCTTGCCTGGCGCAGGAGGAAATGTCCTATATGCTCCTGGACGACAGCCTCCTTGTGGACGATTGCACCATCTGCGGCCGCCCGCCGATAATCCTCTCCATGAGAGGGACGTTTCGTCTCGTGTTTCGGGAGGAGAACCCCCTCTACAAGGTCTATGACGTCAAAGGCGTCAGGTTTAGCGCCGGCGCTGGCCTCTCCGAATACGACGTGACCGGGGAAGGAACCTATCAGATTGGCGGCGAGGTCGCCCTCATCCAGCGGATGGAACTGTGGCTAACAATCGGCGATCTTCAGGTCGTCAGATTCTTAAGCGGCGAAGGTCCGATCGAACGGATGTGGCCCATGATTGAGATGAAGGTTTCCGAGCCTATTGAGCCCACGACCATCCAATTCTTCTGGATGCACTTAATTGCCGCCCCTGTCCGCGAGATATGGTTCTCGACTCTGTCGAGTTTCACTTCCGGCATTGGCAAACCGTCGGGCACCGGCGGCGACCTCCTTTCTCACGTGGGACGCATCGTGAAGAGGAATTCCGAGCTTGTCGGAAAGCTCGGCATCATGCCCATGGTGCCGCCCCTCGGCCTTGACGCGGTTGACATCCTGCCGGGTGGCGAAGTGCTCTTCTCCACCGAGGAAGACGCGTTCAGCGAAAGACTCGGCCCCTTGCAGCACGGCGACCTTCTTTCGGACCGTGGGCGGATTTTCCAAACCAACCAGGAGTTGACCGCCGGATTTGGGATGATGCCTATGTCTCCGGATGTGGGACTCGACGCCGTGCAGATGAAGGACGACGGGGAAATCCTCTTCTCCGTCGAGACCGACTTCTTCTCCGAGAACCTCGGCGTCATGGTCGGTCGCGGAGACCTCCTTTCCGACAAGGGCGCTATCGTCCGGACGAACAAGGAACTCCTGGAGAATTTTGAACCGGTGGACGCGCAGGGCAATCTGGGGCTTGACGCTCTCTACGTCTGGCCGAGCGGCGAAATCTGGTTCTCGACTGAAGTTGGATTTCAGTCAAAGAGTCTCGGCCCCGTCGGCGAGGGCGACCTCCTCAGCACCGGCGACGTCGTGAATAACGAAGGCTCGATCATTTTCAGGAACCTCGAACTTCTTCAGGCTTTCGGCCCGATCGAGGACCTGGCGAGTTTCGGGCTGGACGCCCTTTTCCTCGTGACGGAGGACACCCCGCCCACGCCAACCACCGACGCGATAAACGTGGCGATCGAGCAGGAGTTCGGGGATGTGCGAATCGAGTGGGTGAGCAAGGACGCAAAAGTCTTCCGGGTCGAGCGAGCCGACGACCCGGGCGGTCCCTACGTGCCAGCGGGACCAATCAGCCCCAAAGCGGACTTCATTGACGCGGCGGCCGCCCTGAGCACGAAATCCTTCTACCGCCTCCGCCTCTGGTAGCCGCTCATGGCCGGAGCCTCCGCCGGATGGAGCGCTTTGCTCGCTCCAGCGGTCAGCAGCGTCGTGGAACCTCCGTCTCTATTGAAGGGTGGCTATTTGTGCGCAATGACCTCGACCTCGATTTTAACGTCGAGGGGGAGGCGGGCGGCCTGAATACAGGTTCGGGCCGGGAAGTCCGGACCGAAGTAGCGGGCATAGACCTCATTCAGCTTCCCAAAATCCCGCATGTCCGCGAGATATACTGTAGCCTTGACGACCTTTGAAAAGGAGCTTCCTGCCTGCTCGAGGAGAAATCCGATATTCTTGAAGACGAGTTCCGCCTGCTCGGCGATGTCTCCGCGGCTGACCTCGCCGGTCTCCCAGTCAACCGGAATCTGACCCGAAAGGAACACGAAATCCCCGGCGATGACCGCAGGAGAATACGGTCCCTTCGCCGGAGGACCTCCCGCCGGGCGAACTATCTGCTTTTCCATCTCTGCATTCTCCTAAGTACTGTGATTCGTAAGTTCCATCACGTATTTCTCGACAGGATTTACAGGATGATTCGGATGACTCCCGTGCTGCGCCTCCAAGGCGGAGTATCTTGTTCATCCCGTTATCCCGTCAAAAAAATCCGTCCGCCGCCCCGCGTTCCGCGGGGGGGTTCATACGCGACCAAATTCATGAATTCGTGCGCTAAGCTACTTATTGCACGCCTCCGCGAGCGCCTTTCCCAGGTCCTTGAGCCTCTTTCTGTCTTTGCCGCGAGGGCGATTCTCGACGAGGACCGGTTCCGCGACGATCTTGAACTTGAACCTCCTGCACAGCTTCTTCACGCTTGCGACCGCTTTTCCGCCGCCTCCGTGCGTGACGAAAATGACGCACGGCTTGCCCGTAACGTACCCCTCCGTCGGATAGCAGGTTCTGTCGAAGAAATCTTTCAACCCGCCCGCCATGTAGTTGAAATAATCCGGCGTGCCGACGGCGATGCCACCGCAGTTCAGGAGGTCTTCCGTGCCAGCTTTCAGGGCTTCCTTGATTTTGACGCTGGCGGCTTCGACGGCGGAGGCGCCTTCCGCGACCAACTCCGCCGCTGCCTTCGTGTTCCCACTTTGCGAATGATAGACGATAAGAATTTTGCTCACTTCCGCGGCTCCTCTTTTATTCATTGCTCAGCGTCGAGACCTTGTTCTTCTGACTGCTCCTTCTGTTTCTCCTCTTCCTGGGCCTTCTGCTCGGCGTCCAGAATTTCCTTGACCTGTGCCTGCACCTCTCCGATTTGAGATAGCGTCAGGTGCGGGTCCTGGATGATGAACGTCTCCCCGGTCTTGCCGTGCTCATAGACGATGAGGGTCTTGCCGCTCGAGTCCTCTTCTATCGTGTGCTTTTGAGAAAGAACCCGGCGCCTCTCGAGCATCAGGGCGAGAATATAGCGGAAGTTGACGTACCTTCGTTCCGATGAGTCGAGGTATTTCCGGAGCAATTGTTCGGCAAGGCTTCGCTTGATCGGCTCCTCCTTCGGCTTCGGCGGCGCCAGCTTGACGGTGCTGCGCCACCAGGAGATGACTTCCTCGCCTTGAAGGAGTTTGGGTTGCGCGCTGCTATCCCAGCATTCGCGGCAGAAATCCCGCCGGAAAGGCTCGTCGCGCCATTCGGGGCGATAGGTCAGGACGCAACGGTACTTGTCGCCATTGAGGAATTCCCTCTGGCATTTGCAGCAATGCCGCGACCTTGTTTGAATCTCCCACTGCACCTGTCAATCTCTCCGCTCTTGTAAGGATTCACTTTCCGGCGGAACTCACCGCGGAGAGCGCCGAGGGCGCCGAGAAGATGGTTCTGGCTCTCTGCGGTCTCGGCGTGCTCTGCGGTTGCATCCCTGCCCGGGGACCCCGGGACTGTCGAGGACCTTCGCCACCCACAACCGAGTCCTTTCCCTGTCTTCTGGGTCTGACCTTTGCTCTACGTGTACCCTACTCGACAGCCCGTTTCCAGAGTTTTTCCAGGTCCCCCATCGTTGTCGCGAGGACATCCTTCGCCAGCTTGTCGAAAGTAACCGGCTGTTTATATGCAAGCGCGATTTCTTTAATCTTGGCCGGCCCGAATTTTTGAAGAAGGAGGTCCACAAGGACAACCGATTCCAGGTAAAGCATATAGATTTTTCCCCTGTCAGGGGGGTAATCCTCCAGGGAAACCAGCTCCGAAAACGGAATGTAGGAGTCGCTTCGGCGGAGCGTCCGGACCTCCCGGAGCGCCTCGCTTGGTCTCCCCTTCTCGTGCCGTGTAGCCAACCCCTCCCCGAACCATCTGGGCGTGTGGCTCAGGTCGCCGACCAGGCTGTAGTGGACGACGTGGGTCAGCTCGTGCGGCAGCGTGCGTTCGACCATCGAGGAAGTGTCTCCCGTTTCGTACAGGTACAGCTCCATGGCATGCGGAATCAGAAAGGCGTCCATCCACTCGAGCGACTCCGCCTTATTCGCCTGGAGGAACTTCTGCCAATCGGACTGGCTGCTGAAAAGGTAAATCCTCAGTTTCTTTTTCCACTCCGAATTCGGATAGTCGAGGCTTGTGAATATCTGGCGAAGGACCTGCTCGGCTCGCGGAACAATTCGGCTGAAGAAAATCTCCTTTTCGTAATAGACCTCGAAGTGCGCGGTCTCTTTCCTCTTCCAGTTCGGAGGAAGCTCCAGCCCGCTCGACGTCCGCACCAGAACGATTCTTTCCCCAAGTTGCTCCAATAACTCGTTCGCTTTGCGGGCGAAAAATGTGTCTGGATACGTCCTGGGGATGCCCCGGAGAATTCGCACCGCCTCCGGCTTGTTGCGGGCGTTGAGAAGCTGCGTTGCCCGACTGTATTCGCCGCCGGCGAGAGTGAGAGGAGTCAGCTTATACGTCGCCAGCTCCATCGCTTTGTTCTTCTCTTCCCCGGGGAAGTTGGAGCTTACGAAGTTCAGGTAGGCGCGAGCTGTCTCGACCTGCCCCTCATTGATTGCCTTTTCTGCCGCCGTGAGCAACTCACTCCCGATCTCTATGATTGCCGTATTCGCCTCGGGGCTGTGCTGGCTTCCGAGAGAGATTGCTGCGCGGAGATAGGGAAGAGCCTTCTGGAAATTCTTTGCCTTTTTCTCGAGGGCGCCGAGTTGAAAGTGGCTGTCGCCGTGGCGGCGGTCCAGTCCAATGACCCGCAGAAAGCACGCCCTGGCGTTCTTCAAATCGTCTTTCGCCAGTAGCTCCTTCCCATGAAGATAATACGCTTCGAGGTAGGTCTTCAGCTCTTCGGGGGCAAGCCCGCCTTTCGTTCGCCATGCTTGCTCGAGCGACTCAATCGCCTCGACGTATTTGCCTTCGCGGAGAAGGTCGTCGGGGGAAGCGGCCGACACCGGGGATAGGTTGACGGTCCAAATGCAAAGGATAGAAGTGAATATAGCGATGGGTCGCCTATGCAAGCGTACTCCAGATTGACACATCACCGGAAGTCCACCTCGAGTGAGCCGCCCCGACCCCTGGACGAATCCTCGCCCCCCTCCCGCTCGGCGCTCCGTCATGGAGACCTCGATTCATCCGCAGGCACAGCCTCGCCGCCTTATTCGCCCCCCTGCTTCTTCCCCGCCTCGTCTTGTTTCTCCGACTCGGGGGAGGCTGCCGCCTCTTTAGCGTCCGCCGCCTGCGTCCTCTCTTTCCCAGCCGCCTTCTCTTCTTTCTGTTCGGGGGCTTTTTCCTCCGCCTTCTCTTTCGGCTTGGCGGCTTCCGCTTTGACTTCGTCTATGTAGTTCAGTTGCAGGTTGCTCAGAAGGGCATTGAGCGTTCTCTCTTCCCGGGCGGCGAGGTTGCCTTTCGTCTTCTCCCTGAGCATGCGAAGCATGTCAATCACTTCTTTGGAGGCGTCGAGATTCGTCTCGACCTCCCCCGTCAAGGGATTGACGATCTTCCCCATGTGCTGCATGGCGCTGCTCGCCAACCCGGAAATCAGCGCGAGAAACCGCCCTTCGTGGTTCTTCTCCTCTTGTTCGGATGCGGACATCTCTCCCCCGGGGCCTATGGATGCGCGGCCTGAAAGTGCAGGACCTATCTTCTGTCAGTTTGTATAAGGCTTCTCGAACGCCTCGTCGAAGTCGTACCCGCTGCGGAAATCGTCCATGGAATCCCGAGAAGTCCTCGAGAAGACTTTCTGCTCCACAAGATTGAAAACCATGGCGCCGAAATCCTCGCACGCTCTTACCCCCCAGAGGTTGAGCACGGTCTTCGCCATGGGACCGAATTGCTCCAGGGCGTACTTCCGGATACCCTCGAGAAGCTCCTGTCCGCTCACGTGCCCTCTCCGGTCCATCCAGATACGCGTGTATTCGAGGGATTCCCGAACGAACTCGTACGCCTCCCTGGCGTACCGTTTGTCCCGTTCGAGGATTGCCTTGACACCCTCTTCGAAATCCACATACATCGGCATATGCGTTGCGCCTCGTGAAATGTTCTCTCTCTTCGTGTATCCCGTCAGCTTCTGAGCAGCCTTAAAAGGTAGTTTCACCAACGAGATTATTCAGTATTAGGATAGCCCGTGAACCCCTCCTCCGTCAATCCCTTTTCGGTAGCATTGGCGACGGGGGCAGGTCCGCCGGATGCAGCGGCAAGAACGAATCGTGCGCGGTTTGGCGCCATCATCGGGACCTCACGTCGGATTACCCGACCGCAAATTCCTCTCCCCCGACGAAGACCCTTTTGACGTTGATCTCACCATCGAAAAAGACAATGTCCGCGAGCTTTCTCTTCTCAAGGCTGCCGACCCGGTCTTCGCATCTGATTATCTTCGCGGGCGTGAGCGAAGCCATCCGAACCACCTCGTGGAGCGGCGCCCCAACAAGCCGCCGACACACCCGAACCATCTCGTTGAGCCGGAATGTGGAGCTCGCAAGCCACTCCCCGGTTACGACGCGAGACTCCCTGTTCTTCACCATAGCCTTCTGCCCGTCCCGCGGGCCGAAGGTGTACTCGCCGTCCGGCATTCCGGCCCCTCGCATGGCGTCGCTAACTATAGCCACCTTGTCCGGTCCCTTGATCTTGTATGGCATCCGCAGCATGTCGGCGGAAAGATGGATGCCGTCGCTGATAACTTCCGTCGTGAGCCTGTCGTCGAGGAAAATCGCCTCAACCATTCCGCCCTGTCTTGGGACGAAAGGCTTCGTGAACGTAACGAAATCGCTCATGGCACAGTAGAGGTGAGTCGTGTGGCTGACGCCCCATTCAATCGCCTCCATCATGA
>CAZFAP010000001.1:109552-112034 GCA_964516325.1 uncultured Verrucomicrobiota bacterium | reverse complement strand
CCTCGACGATGTCCACGCTGATGGGCTTCTCGACACGGACATCGGCGCCGGCTTTGACCGCGGCGATCATCGCCAGGGCATGCCAGTGGTCGGGCGTGGAAATCTGCACGATGTCCAGCTCTTCCTTCTTGAGCATCTCGCGGTAATCCGCGTAGGTGCGAGGCTTCTTCTTCGAGGCCTGGCGCTCGGCCACCATCTCGGCGGCTTCTGCGAGCATCCTCTTGTCCACGTCGCATAGCGCCACAACCTCAACGGGCGAGATTTGAAGCAGGCGGAACAGGGCGCTTTTGCCATACCAACCGCAGCCGACTAGGGCGACTCGCTTCGCTTTCTGCCCCTGGAGCTCTGCCGCATAGCCTCCGAAGGCCGACACGGCCACCCCCGCTGCGCTGACTTGAAAGAACTTACGACGATTCATGATATTCCTCCCAAATGAAGTTTGAAGACGAATCCCACATCACGACTGACTATACCCGGCCTCCGCCTTGTTTGCAAGCGGCTGCTCCCATACGGTGCGGCTGTGTGTTTGGGGAATGTCGTTACGCCGCTCCTTCAGAGCTTTGATTGTTGATCTGGGGCCAGCCCCCTGGGTGTTGCCCCCAGGCTGTGCGGGTCCGTGGCGGGCTACGTCCACTCATGCAGTTCATTCGTGCGACGTTCGAGCGACCTTCAGCCGCACCGGAAGTCCCCTGTCCGGAGCGAGTAAAAGATTGCTCACAACATACGGCAGGGCAATCTCCCCGACGGGGGGCTGTTTCTGTTCGATTTGCACCTTTGAGAGGACGGTTTTGCCCGCGTACAACGTCAATTCCTCAGGAAAGGAAACATGGTCAATCTTGCCGGATGAATGCAATTCAAAAGTGACGCACGAGCTATTCTGGATCTGGATGCTTATCTCATTCTCCTTCCCGTAAGGGCTCGCGATTTGAACGGACGCTTCAAAAATTGGCTTCAGATACTCTTCTTTGCCTAAGAGGTATTTCCCGTTGTAAACGGCCGTTCGCCCGGCAAACAGAGCTTGCTTTATTGCTCTCTCCGTTTTCTCGGTCGCGAACACGAGAGTGATCGGCCGGTGCTCCCCATTTTGAAAATCCCACGCCATGTGGACAGGGTCGTGAACATCCGAATTCCCGAGCATGGTTATGTTTTTTTCCAGACACCATTGAAATGCCTTGGGATAATACTCCCGGTCGTTCACAATCTCCATGCCGCGAACCCAGCCGTTATTGAACAGCTCCGTGTGCTCGGGATACCATATCGGTATCGTACCCGGCTGTTTCCACCCCGGATGATTCCAGAAAATGAAAGCACTCTGATCCATCGCCGCCTTGATAGCGTCTTTATAGTCCTCTTTTGCTAATGCGTTCGCATCCTGTAAAAAAATGGCATTGAAATGTCCGGGGGGCATGTCCCGGGTAAGCTCTGCGCCTCTTATCAGCAGAATCTGGCGCTCGGCGGCACTTTCCCGAGCCAGCTCAAATGAACGATTGAAGTCCTCGGTCTTGACGTCGTCCTTGTGAGGGACGTACTCGATATGATCCGTTATTGCGATGGCATCGAGACCTTCCATCCAGGCTTCTTCCGGACGAATGGGAGGCCACACGTTTCCATCCGAGAAGACGGTATGCGCGTGAAAATCGCACGCCAGCGTCAGATACCCCGGAATATCCGGAATCGCGATCTCGGTTCGCGCATTCGTCTGACAGAAACCGACGGGCGCCAGAAGTAGGGCCACAAGGCAACAAGCGGCGAAAAGCAATTTCCTCATGATGACCTCCGATTATGGTTCAATGGTTGGCTGTCTCCGCCCCAATGGTGCAATAATGCTCTGCTTCAGGCAAGTCGAAAACAGGTCGACCAACAAGATGACGAACCAGGTGCTGGAATGGTGGGAACTGCAAAGGGAAGGGGAGAGGGGAGAGGTCCCGACTTGCTTTGGGCGTGAAGACTATCTGGGGGGAGAGCAAGGGCGAGAGGCGATTCTTTTTGAACGCTGCGCTGGACGTTCGGGGGGTGCCTGGGCAAACGTATGACCTGGTTACGAGGAGGACGATGGTTTGGCCGGTCAGGCAGGAGCGGGAGATCAGGGGGTTGACGGCAGCGGAGAAGCTGCCTTTTGAACCCGTTGACAATGCGCCAGCTTTTGTGGGAGAGTGAAGGACAGTGGTGCTCATTGGGCTGCGGAATTTTGGACAGCTGCGAAATCGGTGGGCACTGAACGCGCCAGAACAAAGCGACTGGGCTGTAGCGGTCGTCCAAGGCTGAGGAGCCCGAGCTTTATCAATGCAGAAGAGCAGGCCGGGACGGGGCGTGTTGAGCGGGCGAAAGCCCTTTTGTCTTACAAAAATGGGCCTTCGAAAGGCGCTATGGTGAACACAGGCAGTCCCAGGTGACCCACAGACAAATGCGGGTGGAGGGTTAGAGATGAGCAATCAACGGGCGAGTGGCAAGGCGACGAGAAGCCTGGTCGCGTGGATCGCAC
>CAZFAP010000001.1:0-109542 GCA_964516325.1 uncultured Verrucomicrobiota bacterium | reverse complement strand
GCACTGTCTTCTGCGGTTGTTCTTGTAATAGCGTACGTTTTTGTGCTGATGCGTGAGGGAGAATCTCTGGGCAAGAGGTTTCGTGATCTGGTCGAAGGGTCGATACCGAGTGCCGTCGTGGTGCTTGTCGCAGTCCTTGTTGTATATATCCTGTACATTCGCGGCCTGACGCCGGAGCAGGAGTTGCAGCAAGTAATCCGCCATTCCTATTTCATCGACGATATCAGGAAGGGCATCTCCACGCTTCAGGAAAGGATTAACGGGCTGCCAAACAAGCCAGACATTATCATAGCCTTCAATAGGACCGGCGGGGTGGCGGCAGGGATGCTGTCAGTTCAGGCCAAAACAAACATTGAACAAGTATTGGTGGTCCCCAGGCAGCGCAGGGAACCACCCCCGCCGGGACATCGATATATCGTAGGAGAACCCATCGCAAGACTGAACACCGACTGGTTCAAAGGCAAGACCGTGGCAATAGCCGCATTCCTTGTTGACACTTGGGAGACGATTAGCGACGGACTGGCGTTTTTGTCCAGCAAAAAAGTCACGTTTGAAGGATGTGACACTCCTGTTTTCACTGTGTTCGCGACGCCGCGGGCTGTCAAGAGCACTCCCTCAGGATTGAAGCTGTTCTACGCCATTGAGGATGAGAATGCTCGTCAGAAACTAAACCAGCTGCCTTGGGTTCTCAAAGAGTACGGCTACGTATGATAACTGGAGGTCGTGCCCTGCCTCGGCGCTCTGTACAGCCGGTTGACAGAGTCCCTTCCAACGCGCCGCAACCGACAGTACGAGCCGGTAACAACTGTTCGACCGCATGCGTATTCGCCGCATATGTCTTCCCTGCGCGCCAAACCCTGCTCTCGTTTTCTCCCCACAATGATAGCACGAAGGGCATCACGAGACGAGATAGAAGGCATCCCTGACCAGATGGTCCGACGCCTGAAGGCTGTTGGGGCGAACGTTCATATCAGGCGACCCAGGCCGCACACTGGACACTGTCATGCGACCGAGTTGCTCTGCGGCACAAGCCACAGATGGCACGATCGCTCACAACGCGGCCGGCCAGCACAAGAGATACACGACCACGCTCGTCCACCCATCATGCTCCACCTCGACTCCATGTTGCGCATGCACGCAATCCCGGATTTCAGCAATCGTGCCACATGGGAATCCAGTTATAGGGTCCAGCCTTTGCGGTATTCGCGGCGAACGTATTGTTTGGCTTTGGGGGCGTTCGCGGCTTCGAGGCGTGCGGCGTTCCAGTAAAGTTTCTCGCCGCTGCGATAGGATACGTTGGCGAGCAGCGCTGTCTCGGTCAGGGGGCCGGAGTAGCCGAAATTGCAGGTGGTCGGGCTGCTGGTTTTGCATCCGAGCAGCCATTCCTTGTGATGCCCGATTGAATCGGGGATGGTCTTCGGCGGCGGGGCGAAATCGGCGAATTTGTCCTCAGGAAAGAGCTTCCACTGGTTGTAGTCCGCCATCAGCATCCCCTTCTCTCCGACGAACAGCACGCCCGCATCCCATTTGGGCAGATTCGCTTCGGCCAGGAGCGCGGGTCGTTTGTCGCCGCCGTACCAGGTGAATTTGACCGGCGGAAGATTCTCCCTTCCGGGGAATTCGTAGCGCGCGATGATCCACAGGGGACACGATTCCGGATGCACGGGCGGGCCTTCCGCTTCGACCATTGTCGGATACCGGAGCTTCAAAGCCCAGAAAACCACGTCAACGTAATGGCAGAAAAAGTCGCCCAAGCCGCCGTTTGCAAAATCCCACCAGCCCCGCCACGCGAACGGCACGTAGCACGGATGATATGGGCGATAGGGGGCCGGGCCGAGCCACAGGTCCCAGTCGAGGGTCTCAGGAACCGGCGGCGTGTCCTTCGGGCGGTCACCGCCGCTATAGTTGGAAGGATGCCAGACATGGACTTCGCCGACCCGCCCGATGGCGCCCGATTGGACCAGCTCCACAACACGACGATAATTGTCGCCCGCATGAATCTGAGTGCCCAATTGCGTGCACAACCTGTTCTTTCCGGCAATCTCGGCCATCATTCGGGCTTCATAGACCGAATGCGTCAGGGGTTTCTCGCAGTAAAGATGCTTTTTGAGCTTCATCGCCATGACGCCCGCGGGAGCGTGCGTGTGATCTGGCGTGGCCACAACCACCGCATCAATCTCCTTTTCCATTTCATCGAACATCCTGCGAAAATCACGGTACTTCTTCGCGCTGGCGTACTGCTTGAATGATCCCGCGGCGTGTTTCTCATCCACGTCACACAGCGCCACGATATTGTCTTCTTTTGCCACCTCCTTCAGGTCTTCGGCGCCTCGTCCGCCGCAGCCGATGACGGCGATGTTGAGTCTCTCGTTGGCCGAGTTGCCCTGAGCCAGCAGACGGCTGCGGGCCGCCCAGAAGCCGAGCCCTCCCAGAGCAGTCTTCCGCAGCATTTCACGACGAGTGAGTCGCTCCGCCATTGTTCGGTCCTCCTATCGGGATTAAATACATGATTTCACAAGCACGATGACGTATGCACAACGCCGCCCTATACGGGGTTGTCTTTCGACAGGATGAACAGGATGGACAGGATTCGGAGACCACTGTACGAAGGCACGACAACTTCAGCCCAGACGAAACAGCCTGCGCAATGTCCCTTTATCCTGCAACCCTGTCCAATAATGCGTCACCGAATCTATTGTCCCGTCCCGTGAGTTCCTCCACAAAGGGGGTAGCATCTCGGGAATCGATTATCTTTGGAAGCCGCGAGGGCCACGCAGGACCCGCAGCCTACCTCATACTCTTCAGGCGGGCGGAAGCCCCGCGACGAGCGTAATACTTTTCAGAGGTATTCGTAGGACACAACACTATGAACCGGAGCACTAAGTAAGTCCCGGTTCTGTTTTTGGCTGTCATTGTGTCGCATCCCCCGCCGATCCGCAATCAGGAACTGGAGGGCGGACGTAATCCCTCACTTGTGGGTGGCGAAGGTCATCGGCAATCCTTGAATCCTTCGCATGGGGATGGAACGGCCGAGCATGCAGAGATGGCGCCAGCCCAGGGGTGCGGAAGCTGCGCTTCAGCTTTCGTCGGCGGGAGCCGAGCTCCCGCGCTCGACAATCCCAATATCCTCATTGCACCAGTTCTCCAGATACGCAGTTTCGCCCTCACCTCTTCAAGTTTCGAGCCGTCGCCGACGCCGCAACCGACAATCTCGAAGCGCCGCCCCACTTGGTCGCCGCCGTCAGTCTGGCGCCGGAGCCTGCTATGTGGTAAATGTGAACATCAAGTGGCTCGAAGGTATCCACAAAATACCCGTTTTCCGAGGTGATCGTGCGGTCCTCGTCTATCACGGTAACCTTGGCGCCGGCAGGTAAATCGCCCACCGTCAGGGTTGCCTGCGTGCTCCGCAAAGCTCCATCATAATTGAGCGCAAAGATGTAGAGGTATCCGCCGAGACGCTTTGCGAGTGCGTCAAGCCCGACCGCCTCGTCCCCTCGTATGGACACAGCCTGCTCAGTCTCCCCTCCGAGGATGACCGGCGACAGACGAGTCAGTTGTGCGTTGATCCGGGTTATGGCCTCACGGTTGGCCGCAGGCACGCCGAACTGGGAGTAGCTTGGCCTCCAGACGTGCGTGAAATAGCCGATGGCTGTAGCGCCTCGGCAGACGGCCATCCAGACTTCGGCACGGATGTGCGCGGGGGTTACCTCCTTCTGCCCGGATAGCTCGCCCGTCCATTGTCCTCCCTTGCTGGTTTCGATCCAGGCGTAAACGGGTTTCCCACGAGCCATCTCGACGAGTAGTTCGGTTCCGTCGTGTACCAGGTAAATCCACTGGGGCTTGTTCCAGCCGTAGATGGGATAGATGTCGAACCCGATGATGTCAGCCCCCTCGATGTACTGCGGATACATCTTGCGTTGCTCTTCGTTGTATTTGTTGAACAACGGGTGAAAGTAACCCGTCAGGGTCATGAACACCGGCCGCGACGGATCAGCGCTCTTCATCGCGCGATATTCACGAAGAACGTCCGCGGGTCTCGATCGAGGCAGCGTCCTGGGCGGCGAAAGGAGCACGTTCTTCCCCTCGTGGTCAAAGCCTTCGATTTCACCGAGGGACCCCCAGACATGTTGGCCTGGCTCGATCGAGAGGACTCTCAACGTGAGTTTACTGAAAGCGACGGGTTGGGGAAGATCGAACTTCTGCCGGCCTTTGTTCACCGCGACTTGTGCCTTGAGAATCACCCTGCCGTTGGCCTCGAAAGCGACCTCACGTGCAACCGGCAGCCCTTCCGATATGGTCAACCACAGGGCGAGGCTTTCTACGGTTACCGGTTCTTTCAGCTTCACCGTTACGGAAGCGCCTTCGAGCGGGTCCAACACCGACCAGCTAAAAACATCGCCGTCCACGAGCTTCCACAAGGGATTCTGTGGGTTCATTTTCAAGTTCTCCGCCGGTTCAATAGCCACGTCGCTGACAAGCCGCGGCAGGTCAGGCTCATCACCGTGAATATAACCCAGAAGCGCCGGGTGACCTTTGAGCCGCATATCAAACGGCATCACACCGTAAAGACCGGCCTGCTGAACGAGGTCGAGATACTGCCTTACGTCTCGCGTGCCCCCGGACTTGGGCCAGTAACCGGCAACTGTGTTCATTCCGCACGAAACGATCGCGGGGAAGTTCTCTGGGGCTTGAAGCCATGCCATGATAGGGAAAAAAGGCTTCTCATTCACGTGGATGGCTCCGTTGGGCTGAATCTCTACTTTCTCAACGCGCGGCGTTTCCCCCACTGATGCAGCAAAGGCAGTTACCACAAGACCGATCCAACAAACGAAAATGATAAGGAGGATTCTGACTTTCATCGAGTTACACCCATTTCTGACTTTGGAATTTGCAGGATATTCAGTAGCGGAGCACGAGGATTGTTGTCTTGGTGTCCCGAGGACTCATTCCAGGACTTCTTCCACCAGATACACTTTCTTACCTACCCCGGCGAAGTAGTGGAACTTCTTCGGGGCGTCAAACAGAATTCCTCGTCTGTATGTGCCGTATATGATGTCAAAGCGTCTTCCTTCGCGCTCATCCACGACGACGAACCCGTCCTTGGGGAGCTGCGCTTCGTAAACCAGATGCTTTCCGTCTGGAGTGAAAGCTAAACCGGCGACGTGGCTGTACTCCTTCCCCTCTTTCCCGTCAAGGACGACCACGTACTTGTCCCCTCGCTTCGCCCTGTAGGCCAGTCTCTTGCTGTCGGGACTGAACACAAGGCTCTCTTCGTCAACCTCACCGTATTCCTTGTTCTCCTTGTCATCCACGACCACCACCTCCGAGGCGGACTTTTTTGCCGTGTAGGCGACCCGCTGGCTGTCCGGACTGAAAATCGGTTTTCCTTTGATCTTCTCGTATTCTTTGCCAGATTCTCTGTTCGCCGCTACGAAACATTTCTCCCCCATGACGGTTTTGTCGTCCACAACCTCCGGGACTTCCCTTCGTGCAACGTATGCAATCCGTTTACCATCCGGGCTATACGTGAGGGTCTGATTGTCCACGAAGTCGTGCCGGCATTTCGATTCTCCGTCCACAGCGACGATATAACTTCCCCCAAGCCGAGTCATATAAGCGAGCTGTTTGCTGTCCGGGCTGGACACCCAGAATCCGACCAGCGACGAATAATCAAGTTCACCGATGTGCGTTACGGAGAGCACCTTCCTCTGGGGTTCCTTCTGCGCCGCCACAGCGACCCCCATGGATACAGCGAGTGTCACAAGACCCGACATCGCACGTTTCGTCAAGATGTACATGGTCCTCCTCTTTCAGGGCAAATCCGATGTACGTGAGTCCTCCCTCGACCACAACAACACGCTACACGCGGAACCGGACCGATACGACCGATTTTCACCATGAGGCTCTCGGGAACACGGGCTGAATCGCGTCATGGAAGAGACAGTTCAAAGCCGCCAACGATTCCTCCGCTTTTCGGGGTCAGGGTCTGAAAGATACCGGATCGAGCGCGCTCCGTCAACGGCTTTCCGCCACAGCTCCGCCGCGAAATGCTCCCTGTCAACAGACCGAGCGACGCTCTGTTCGCGGGTTGTCCCTCCAGCGACGCTGCAAACCGTCCCCACGGGAACCTCGTGTCACTCGCCGTCCGGATGCTCCATCATACCCTCCACAAAAACACAGCAACGGCCTGGCATGGCGATGAACCGCCGGGACAAAATGACCTTCTCCTTCGGTGTGACCGTGAGCGGTCTGTTTCCGGGCAAGAACCGGGAAGCTTCTCACGACAAAAAGAGGCTTGACTCGCCCTCCGGGGGTGGTATCGTCGTTTTGGAGTCAGGCGGCGAGCCCCGTCTTCGCATCAGGATGCGCATTCACATTCAAGGAACAGAAAGCCAACGCTGGTTGATGAGGAAAGCAGATTACGTGCCCAAAGCGACAACCCAGTTGCGCCCTGTTACGCTAAGGAGGGAATCATGTCTCGGAATCGCATGAGTAGAAGGCAGTTTGTGAGGCTGACCACGACAGGCCTTGCCGGTGCACTTGTTGACTCTGGTATTCCATCGCGTGCCGGCGCGAAAACACAGGAATGGAGTCCGGATAAACCTTTTCTCGTCACGGGGAAAAACCTCAAGGTCCAGCCAATTCTTATGCACACCATCCATGAGAGAAGGGAGTTAACGTCGTGGAGGTCATGGGGAACGACAAGCACGTACCAGGCGGCAGCGCAGGAGGCAGAGAGAATATCAAAGGAGCTGAACGCATTGTCCGAGAAAGCGGAGTTTCCTCTGCAGATACTGCCGGTCATCCGAGTCGCAAGCGTTGAGGAAGCACTGCGAGCGCATGCCAGCGACTACGATGTGGTGATGGTGTATCCCGCGACAGGTTCGGGAAGCATGCTCAAAGCCTGTTTTCCTCCAAAACAGGACAAAGACACGGTGATCTTCGTCAGGCATCGTTCGGGGGCGATATACTATTGGTACGAGGCTCTGAGCACCCGCTATCTCAAGACAGGGACGGATGAGGAATTGAAACAGAACGGCCTCCACAATCACGGTGGGGTATTTGTTGCTGACGTCGTGGTTGACGATTACGAAGAGGTCCTATGGAGGCTCCGTGCACTTTATGGAATCAAAAACCTTGTGGGGAAGCGCATCGTCGCCCTTGGCGGCGCCTGGGGAAAATACGATGAGCGAGCCCCCGGAGTCGCTCGCGAGAAATACGGAATCGAGATTATCGAGTTCAGTTATGATGAGCTGGAACGGCGTGTGAAGAATGCCAAAGCGGACAAGAGTCTCGTGGCAAAGGCGGAAAAATGGACCGAGGAATACCTTTCGCAACCTGACGTGACTCTGGCGACCGACAAGAAGTACGTGATGAATGCGTTCCTGCTGTACGCCATTGTCAAAGAGTGCATGGAGGAACATGATTCGCTGGCATTCACAGTCAAGAATTGCATGAGCAAAATCTTGCCGATGGCAGAGACGACTCCCTGCCTTCCTCTCAGTTGGCTCAACGACGAGGGATTGCTTGGTTTCTGCGAATCGGACTTTGTTGTGATTCCCTCCGGGGTGTTGCTGCATTACCTATCGAGCAAGCCCGTGTTCCTGCATAACTCCACATTCCCGCACAGCGGATGGGTCACCTGCGCTCACTGTAGCGCTCCCCGCCGCATGGATGGAAAGAACTACGAACCGACTGAAGTCATGACACATTATGAGTCCGACTCCGGGGCGGCTCCGAAAGTGAAAATGACGGTGGGGCAAGAGGTGACATTCATTGACCCTGAATACAGTACGGGCCGCTGGGTTGGATTCAAGGGAATGATCCGAGGAAATCCATCGTACGATATATGCCGCACTCAACAAGATGTCGAGATTCGAGGAGACTGGAGGAAGCTCCTTAGAGAAGTGCGGGATTCGCATTGGATGATGGCTTATGGAGACTATCTCAAAGAGCTGGGATACGCGTCCCGAAAACTGGGAATCCAGTGGGTGAATATCTCGGAAACGGGGCCAGCTTGATGTTTGGCGCGTGGCGAGGGATGGACCGAATCTCCCGCCTGCTGGGCGGCCGAAGCCACAAAAGACGTACCCGGAATCGAGCGTGTTGTCGCTCTATCTACAGCGGTCGGCCGCAGTCTGTTGCATCGCCGCGGAGCTTTTGCAGGCCATGATGCAATGCGCCAAGGATGGAACGGAGATTCTCGCAGGCGGCCCGCTCGGAGCCGGGCAGGTTGATGATGAGCGTCGAGCCTCGGATGCCCGATGCGCCGCGGGAGAGCATGGCATGGGGGGTCCTGGATAAGGATGCCGCACGCATTGCCTCATCGAGGCCGGGAGTGAATCGTTGGACCACCTCGCGGGTAGCCTCGGGCGTTACGTCGCGCGGGGCGAAGCCGGTTCCCCCGACCGTCACCACCAGGTCAATGGAATGGCCGTCGCAATAGTGCTTCAGGCGATCGGTGATGGTCGGCTTTTCGTCCGGGAGGATTTCTGCTCGGTAGAGATGTGCCCCAAGTTCCTCGTCGAGAATCTTCGCCACCGCGGGACCGGCAGTGTCCTGAGATTGCCCCTGGGAGCACCGATCGCTGATCGTCAGAACGACAACCTGGAACCGCGTCCGTGACACGAGAGCCTCCACCTTTACAGCGTCCCCGACGCACACCTCACCGCCCGATTCGACACGGGCAAAAAGCCCGACCCGGGGCATGATGCAATCACCGCTCAACTCGGATATCCGACAGCGAGAATGGCAGACCTTGCCGATCTGCGTGATGGAGAGCACCACATTGCGGCCCAGGCGTAAGCGCGTTCCGAGGCCGAATGACGTTAGGTCGAGACCGGACAGGATAACGTTCTCAGCGAAGTCGCCCGGGGCGACGTCGGGTAGTCCATCCTGTCGTACGGCCTCGATGTTCTCCGCGGAAAGGAGACTCACCTGCCGGTGCCAGAGGCCGGCGTGAGCGTCGCCCTCGATGCCATGGCCTGCGCGAAACACAGCGGAATCAACCGCATGTTTTCGCTCACCCCTGGTCTCGCCGACACACAAGGCCTCAGCCTGCGGCGTCATCGTTCTCCTCTCGCTTCCAATGGCCGGATTTGCCCCCCTGCTTTTCCAGGAGTCGCACGGGACCGATCTCAACCCCTTTTCCAGTCGACTTGACCATGTCATAGACCGTAACAGCGGCAACGGCGGCGGCTGTCATGGCCTCCATTTCTACCCCGGTTTTGCCCTCACAGGCGACACGGCTGACGATGCGAACGCGGTCATCCACCACCTGCGCCTCCACCTCCACCACGTCGAGGACGAGAGGGTGGCACATGGGGATAAGCTCCGGCGTCCTCTTGGCGGCCATGATGCCAGCAATCCGGGCGGTCTCGAGAACGTTTCCCTTGGCGAAGCCGCCGTCCTGTCGCAGCCGCGCCGCAATCTCGCTTCCTACGTTCACCCACGCTTCTGCACGCGCCGTACGGGGAGAAGACGGTTTGCTGGAGACGTCCACCATGCGGGCGGCGCCGTTCGGTGAAAGATGGCTGAACGTGGGGTCATTCTTCATAATGTTCCCTTCTCTTCGGAGACGTAACTGCAATGACATCGCTTGGGGCAACCGAATAAATGGTCGCCTGGGGCGGCTAAGAGCAATGCACGCGCCCGGGCGCCGTAGTAATGCCCGCGAGGAATCATCCTCCAACTCTGGCCATGAGTTCTCTCGTGCTGAAACGTCCGGCGCTGCGTTTGAGACGAAGCACATCATGGATGGCCTCGACGAGAGGCCCCCTGTCGCACGAATCACCGTCTCGCAAAAAGGGACGTATGTTGGGGCCTTCACCTCGAGCCAGGCACCCGATCAATTGCCCGCTGGCTGTCAATCGCAGGCGGCGACAGCCGTCGCAGAAAGGAGCCGTTTGCGAGGATATGAAGCCGATGATTCCCTTTCGCCCTCGTCTGTCGCTTGCCAGGTAGTTCCAGCTTGATTTGCCGGACGATCGGGGCGTGGGCTTCAGATCAAACGCCTCACCGAGCTTCGTGCGGACTTCGGCAGACGGGACAAAGAGCTCCCCAAATCGTTCCGCCGCGGGGCCGATGGGCATGAGTTCCAGAAAGCGAACCTCGCAGCCGCGCTCCAGGCCAAAACGAGCTATATCCACCAACTCATCGCTATTCACGTTCCTTAGAACAGTAACGTTGAGCTTCACGGGCGCCAGTTCACAGTGCAGCGCAGCCTCGATTCCCGCTACGGTATGGCGGAGTTCACCTCCGCGCGTCAGATAGCGGAAGGTCTCGTCGTTCAAACTGTCGAGGCTGATGTTGACGCGTGGCAGCCCCGCTCGTCGGAGGTCCGGCACCATGGGGCCTAAAACCTGACCGTTCGTAGTCAGAGCCAGGTCGGCGACCTTCTCACGAGCGACCATCGCCAGAAAGTCCGTTACTCCGGGCCGCAGAAGCGGCTCGCCACCCGTGATGTGGACTTTCGACACTCCGAATCGCCTTTTCACCATCCGCACGAAGTGGAGCATTTCGTCAAAGCCGAGAATCTCAGGCGATGAGAGTTCTTCGGCATCGCAGGGTGGCGCGCAGTAGAGGCAATGCAGTTGACACCGGTCTGTGACGGAGAGCCTCAGAGAAATCGGGAGGTGCCCTCGTCTCATCACGACTGTGCCCTCCACGGCCGGAATTCGACGATGGAGCCAGCAGGCAGTTCTTGAACGCTGGCGGGCACAATGACCATCCCATCCGCCCGCGCTCCAGCGACGAGATCAGCGGAACCATGCGACTGCAAGGGGCGAACCACTGGACCTCTCTTGCTCCAGAGAAGTCGTCCCAGAACAAGTTCCACGCGTCCTCTTGTGGAGCGGACGGCACGACTCAGAGGCAAGCGCATCGTCGGGCGGCATTCCTTCACGGGCACACCCGACATCCGACGCAGCGCCGGAAGAACAAACTCATAGAAGCCGGTCATGGCACTGAGAGGATTTCCCGGCAATCCGAAGATGTGGCGGTTCCCGGGCAACGTCGCGTAAAGAATAGGCTTGCCGGGTTTCATAGCGACGCGATGAAAACGAACAGTTGCACCGATCTGCCTCACCGCTTCCGGGACAAGGTCGTATCTCCCGACGGAGACTCCGCCCGTGAGAACCAGTACATGGTATTCTGTCATGACTTGTTTCACTTTTGGGATGAGTACTTCTAAATCGTCAGGGACAACCTCAAGTCTTAGATTCGTGCAGCCATAAGCGACAAGTGCAACGAACAAGGCGGGACCGTTCGAGTTCCGCCGCTCGTGCGCTCGGACCCGCGCACCGATCAGCAGCTCTTCTCCCGTGCACAGCACGGCGACATCTGGATGCCGATATACCTTGGGCTCAGCCTTGCCAACGGCCGCGCACAGGCCGATCTGAACGGGGCCGAGGACCGTCTTCTTCTCAAGCAATACAGCCCCTTTCTTCGCCTCTTCCCCTCGCTTGCGAATGTTGGAGCCGGCCGGCGCCTTGATCTGAAAAGTCACGACGCCGTCGGCCTCCTCCGTCTGTTCAACCATCACGACTGCATCCGCTCCAGGAGGAATATTCGCCCCCGTCAGGACACGCACACAGGTTCCAGCACGAACTCTCGGCCTCGCTGCGCTTCCCGCCGCCACTTCACCGATCAAACGGAGGGTACACGGGCACCTCGCCAGATCGGATGAACGCACGGCATACCCGTCCATGATGGAGCAGTCCGCTGGCGGCATGTCTCGGTCGGCGAGAATGTTCTCCGCAAGGCAGTAGCCGAGTGCTTCATCCAAGGGCCTGCGTGTCATTTCGAGCGGGCGTACCCATTCGAGGACGTTGTCCAGAGCTTTCTTCGGAGTAATCAACCGAGTCTCCTTTCCAATCGCGGGAGGCCAGGGCGTTTCCACCCTGACCCTGTCGCCCGGAAACCTTCCCTCCATGCTTTAGGTGCTCCGGGTCGGTGTCCCGTTCCTAACCTTGGCTACTGCATCAGTCTGAATCCTCTCCCGCCATTTGTCAACGTACTTCCGTCACATGGTCCTTGACGTCTCGCAGAGTCTGATGTATGGTACTCCTTGGTTCAGGCATGATAACTTGAGGTGGAACCCCCTGGCAATAGAGGGGATGAAATCGAACAACGGACGCGAGATAGGGGGACAGACACGCGGCCCATGGTTGCATTGCGGACTTCTCAAGCGCCGCAACGGTAGGGGTCAACTCCTGTGACCGAGACTCGTGACGGACTTACATTTATCGAGGCGCGTGAGCTCCCATATCTCAGCCCGGTCCCTGATGATGGCCGGAGCATTCCGATAACTCCGTATTACGATGCGGACGCCAAGCGTTTCTATGCATACAGCCTGAGGCCGGACAGAACGATATTGGTCCTTCGACCGATTGGGTGCATAGAGGGAACTTATCTTGCCAAAGCGCCAGCGAACGAGCAGGTGGACTGTAGGCTTCCATTTTTGCAGACAATGATCCAGCATTTCTCCTTCGGCGACGTTTTCCGCGCGGTGACGGATGCCGCGCAAGACCTCATTAATGGACTTGGCTCGATCCACAAGTATTTCGTCCTTCTGAGTTATGCTAACGACAGTCGTGACTTCTCAGGCCCGCTCATGATAGGAACCGAGGTAGAGTACGCGTTTGGTAATCACCGTGCCTTCTATGACTGTCTCCACAAAATAATCCGGATTCTCCGTAAGCGGTATAGGCCAAGCTGCCCCGAACTCCCCGAGTCGTTTGCGAGCATTGAAAGCAGGAGCGCGCAGGAGTTGGAGAAATACGGCTTGCCAACAGCACTGGTTGATTTCTACCGTGCCCGAAAGAACATCTTTTTCAGGTTGAGGCAGATTCGAGACAGCATCTTCCATCATGGCTACTCGCCAGACCAGATCTACGTGCTTCGGGGCGGTTTTGGGGTCTTGATTGACGAGGGGCTCGGTCGAAGACTGGGCGATCTAAATCTATGGCCGGACGGGCTACTGAAGCCAAACAGGCTCGGTTCCCTCTTGGCTATCTTCGAGTTTCTTGTCAGGGATATGTTTGATGCAATGAACCATCTTGGGAGTGCTCTTCTTGGCTGCTTTCAAGACCCCCCGCTCGCTATCGCAAGCGGATATCAACTCTTCTTACGGTCTTCCGTCTCGAGGCATCTCGGCTGCCTGGATAAATACCGACAAGAGCAGTGGTTCGACCCCGAGGCGGTGTTGGGAACGAAACACCTGGCCGGTGGCAATGACGCATGATTTTGTTTCGGCGATGAGACAGATGAAGCCATCCAGATCTTTGCGCTCGGCCGGGGGACGTGAGGGGCAACGTTGGCCCGCCACTCAGATCAATGAAATTCACACAGTATTTCATGCATTTGAGACAACGACCTGACCGAGCCTGTATCAGGCTGGAATGGATACAAGAAGCAATCGAGCATCCAATACGAACTGAGGTGCAATCCGATGGTAGAATAAGGAAGTGAGCGAGAGTGAAAGAATTGGACAAAATTCTAAGAGTCGTCTTGCTCGAAGACGGCGAGACAGTGCACAACGCATTCTTCGATAGGACCTTCAAGGAGGAGTCAAGATGAAAATAAAGTACTTTTCTGATACCGACACGGCGTTAGTCGAGTTCTCGGATACAGAGGCTCGTGAGACAAGGGAGATTAACGAAAACATCTATATTGATTTGGATAAGGACGGGGGTCTGGTCAGCATGACGATCGAACACGCAAAAGAACAGGCGAACCTTGCCGAACTGTGTTATTTCCAGATTGACCAGGGACCGCCTGCCAAACGCGTGGGCCGGACGGCATAAAACCCCACCGTTCACGCGCGCCGTCAGGCCAAGCGCGCGCGTTCATATCCCGAGGCAGGAGGCTGTTGCCTTGTGAACCTTTCCCGGGAGGGTCTGGCCGCCGCGGTGCCGGGAGTGCAGGAGGAGGGCCTTTCAGCCGCATAATATCGAAGACAAGCAGGTTCCGATTCAAAGCGAGGAGGATAGAAACGATGGCCGCTGTAAAAGAACAGTTCGTGATTGATACCAAAGGCAAGAAGACGGGCGTGATTCTTCCCCTAAAGCGCTATCAGAAGTTAATGGAGGATTTGCACGACCTGCTCGTGGTCGCTGAGCGGCGCTCGGAAGAAGCAATCAGCCTCGAAGAGATGAAGGGGCGACTCAAGAAAGATGGCGTCCTATAAGGTCGTCTTCAAGCCCTCCGTTGAAAAGGATTTGCGCACGTTGCCGAAGTCCGTCATCGAGCGTGTCTTCAGACGTATCGAGCTGTTGGGCAGCAACCCGTTTCCACGTCAATCTATGAAGCTTGCTGGCGCCGAACAGCTCTACCGGGTGCGGGTGGGGGATTACCGCATCGTCTATGGCGTAGATAAGAAAGCCAAGCAGGTACTTGTTCATTACGTGCGACACCGCCAAGATGTGTATCGTCAGATACGATGACGGCAGGGGTGAAACGGCTTGCCCCTCACATCAGGCCGCTTTCGTGGTCGAGCTTTCCACCCTGCCGCTGTAGCCGGCCCCCAGCGCCATGGCGCCGAGGGTCCTCCTTACCTGCTTCCCACCCACCTCCGCATCTTCGGGGTCTATCTCCCTTGTGTATCCTCCTCGAATGAGGCGAGGGCGCGGCGGTAGTCGTCGGGAGAGTCTATATCGGAAAGGACTGCGGGAGTGGAGACGGTCAGCTCAAAGATGTCGTCTGGGTGAGCCTGGAGAAGGCCGCGGAGCCCAGCGTTATCGAAGGATGTCATTATTTCATCGTGATAGTGTGTCGAGAATAGTATAGGATGGCCGCGATTGCCGCGGTAAACGGGGACGAGAATCCCCTTGTCGGTGGTGCTGAAGGATTCAACCATGTGATTAACCAGTGCGCAGGTGATTGCGGGCTGGTCACCAAGCGCTACTAAGACCTTCTCGCACCGTCGTGGGAGGGCCTGAAGTCCGCAGCGCAGGGAAGAGAGCATGCCGAGTTTGTAGTTGGGATTCGTCACAATGGTGACCGGGCGGCCCGATAATTCCTCGGATACCCTGTTCCCCTCATGCCCCACGACGACATAAACGCCGTCGAGTTCGCTGCGGAGAAGCTCGTCAACGACGTGCCCGATGACGGTCGTCTTGCCGAAAGGCAGAAGGAGTTTCTGGCAGCCCATTCGGCGGGATTCGCCCGCGGCGAGAACGATTGCACAAATCATCGCTGCACCATGTCGCCCGGCGTTCTGCATCCGTTGCCCTGAGAATTTGCGCTACCCCAACCAGTGAGAACGGGAATGGTCTCTCGCAAAACCGCGAACGACGCAAAGCACCACGGCTTACGAATTCTTGGCGCCTTAGCGTCTTGGCGAGAAAAAACGGGCCGTATGGGAGCATTTTCATGGTCTCCGGCTGAACGCAAGTTCATGACGGGCTGCCCCTTCTCCGGACGGCTATCAACTGAGCGGTGATGCTCGTTGCGATTTCGGGCACGGTCACGGCGCCGATGTCAAGCCCGATGGGTGCGAACACCCGGTCGAATTCTTCCTCCGTGGCGACGCCGGTTTCGATGAAGTCCTTGCGGATGAGGGCCACCTTGCGCCGGCTGCCAATCATGCCGATGTACGCGGCTGGGGCATGGATACAGGCCTTGAGGGCCTCCGCGTCATGTTTGTGCCCGCGAGTTACCACCACGATGTAGGTGTCCCCGGCAACGGGAAAATTCGCTACTTCCTCAGCAATATCGCCGCAGCGGGTTGTTACGCCATCCGGGAACAGGGCTGGGTTAGTGAATTCCGGCCGGTCATCCATGACCACAACGTCAAATCCGATGAGTGTTGCCTGGAGTGCAAGCGCCTGACCTATGTGCCCCGCGCCTACAATGAGCAGTAGCGGTTTGGGAATCACTGGCTCAACGAAAACTTCGAGACGCGCAGCAGGGCTCGCCGAGTCCTCGACGAAAAGCTGTGGCGTCTCGCGCGCCAGACACGAGCGGATGGCTTCACTGCCCGGAAAGGAAGCGTCCGAAGGGATGGACTTCTCCGCAAACCACTGCGCTGTCACCTCTGTTTCCTTAACTGTACGTATAGTGGTGAGCAACACGCCGCGTTCGCGCGTCTGAAGGGCTTCCGCTACCTGGCTATACGTTGTGCGACCCTTCGCCGCAGTTGGGTCAATGAGGATGCGCATCGTGCCCCCGCAGATGGGGGCGTCATCCGTGGCGGCGGCACCTTCCAGGTAGAAATCAAAGATGACCGGGCGTTTCGTTTTGCAGGCTTCGATCGCGCGGCGCTGGCATTCCGCCTCGACCTTCCCTCCGCCGACGGTGCCCCAGATACTGCCGTTCTCGTCAATGACGGCCTTCGCGCCTGCCTTGCGGGGCGTGGAACCCTCGGCTTTCAGGACGAGAGCCACCGCGAACTCGCGGCCCCGCTCCGCGAATTCCACAGCCTTTCGATGAACGTCTGTCGGACGATAGTCTCTATCCATTCGGAAGAATTCAGACTTTCGCCAATCCTTCTTTGAGTCTCTCTGGATTCATCGGCAGTTGCAGCAGCCGTATGCCGATGGCATCGTGGATGGCGTTGGCAATCACGCCGCCCATAGTGATGATGGCGGGTTCGCCTCCTCCCTGTGGAGAAGCGTTTTTGTCGTCAATGATTACCGTTTCAATCTTTGGCAGCCATGAAAAACGAGGAAGTTTATAGGTGTCGAAATTCACATCGAGGATCTCTCCACGTTTGAAGCGAATATGCTCTCCCAACGCGTATCCCAACCCCATGGTGATGCAGCCTTCTATCTGAATGGTCGCTCCCTCAGGATTGATTGACAGACCCATATCCTGCGCGCAAACGACGCGCTTGACCTGAACGTGGCCGCTCTTTTTGTCCACCTCGACTTCGGCCATGGTAGTCACATACGTCCCGGAATCAATTCCACAGGCGACGCCGTAACCTCGGCCGCTCGGAGCCTTGGCTGCCGTCCATCCGAACTTCTCAGCAGCCGCTTTGAGCACTCTTATCATTTTCTTGTCCTGTAAGTTCTTCAAGCGGAATTCCACAGGGTCAATTCCGGCTTCAGCGGCCATAATGTCAATTTGCGATTCTCTGGCAAACGTGTTGGTGTTGTTGCCCGGCGCACGCCAGGGTCCCGTCCCAAACGGATGAGAACCGGGTCGCCCGCCCCAGCCCGAGCCATGAGCTATTGTGCTCTGGTGCGGAATATCATAGAAAGGCTCCGACCCTCTCGATCCTGCGCAATAGACGTGATAATCCCAGAAACTTATCCTCCCCTCGTCGGTTACGCCCGACCTTATTTTGACGATAGCCGCCGGGCGAAACGTATCGTTGAAAAACTCCTCTTTTCTGCTCCAGGCAACCTGAACCGGTTTGCCGGTGAGTTTTGCCAGCCGAGCCGCCTCCACCATTTGCAGATTGTTGCTTTTCCCACCGAATCCCCCGCCGACAAAGGGCGGTATAACCCGGACATTTTCCGGAGGGAAGCCAAGCACTCTGGCAACCTCATCTTTCGCAGGAAAGGGCGTCTGAGTGGAAGCCCATACTGTGGCCTTATTTCCTTCGATCCTGGCGACTGCGGTGTGAGGTTCCATCGGGGCATGCGCGACATAGCCGTCCAAATACGTCTCGTCAAAAGTCGCTGCCGCGAGTTTTTCGCCCTCCTGGACATTCCCACCTCGAGAAACAACACTGCCCTCGGCGGCAGTTTTCAGCAGATGATCGAAGATGGTCTTGTCATCTACATTCAGTTCCGGCTGGCTGAATTTCGCCTTCACTTTGGACAACGCTTTTTCAGCCTCATCGGGATATTTGTGCAACACGGCTATGAAATCACCGTCTCGGACGACCTGCACATCTTTCATCTTCTCCACTTCGCTCAGGTCAACCTCGAGCAACTTGGCGCCGTGGGCAGGCGGTCTCAGGATTTTTGCATAGAGCATCCCGGGAAGCTGAATATCACCGGCATATCTTGCCTTCCCGGTGACCTTTTCCAATGCATCGGTTCGCATTGCAGGCCTGCCCATGACCTTGAATTCGGACGGTGTTTTTACGGGCACTTTCTCCGTAACGCGCCGCTCAATTCGTTTCCCTTTTGCCAACTGAGCGTAAGTAACTCGTTCGGCTCCGTTCGATTTCTTCGAGATGACGCCATTTTCGGCGGTCAGTTCGCCGATGGGCGTTTTGAGCTGTTCTGACGCCAATTCCAGGAGAAGCCGTCTGGCTGTGGCGCCTGCCTGCCTCAGCGGCGGCCCGAAAAAGCGTGTGGTCATGGAGCCAAACGTCCCCATGTCCCAGGGACAGAGGTCCGTGTCGCCCATCACCATATCAACGGATTCTCGAGCCACATCCAACTCATCCGCTAACATCTGTGCGAGCGAGGTAATGGGCCCCTGCCCCAGCTCGACTTTCCCTGTAAAGCACGCCACCCTTCCATCCTCTCCAATCCGGAGAAATGCGTTGAAATCGGTTGGGAGGGCCCCCCTGCCCCGCCCCATTTCCGCCAGGGCGAGTGGGTCGCCAACGGTGAAAAGGATAAAGATGCCTTTACCTGCAAGCTTGAAAAACTCTCTCCGATCCATAGGAAAAGCCTGTCTTATATCTGTAGAATCGAGTTCCGGATATTTATTGTTCTTCATGTTGGGCGACTCCTTTCATTTCATTTCCTTCGCCGCGGCCTGGATGGCTTCAACGATCCGCTTGTGTGCCCCGCAACGACAGAGGTTGTCCTCCATACCCTGGAGGATTTCCGAATAGGAGGGCTGCGGATTGTCCCGCAAGAGGCCGTACGCGGAGAGAATCATCCCCGGCGTACAGAACCCGCACTGGAGCCCATCGTGCTCCATGAACGCCTTCTGCAACGGATGGAGATTCCCGTTCTTCGCCAATCCCTCGATGGTCACAACCTCTTTCCCCTTCACGTCTTTCACCGGCGTCGTGCACGAGCGCACGGGTTCATCGTCCACAAGGACGGTGCACGCCCCACAATACCCCTCGCCGCATCCGTATTTCGTCCCAGTCAACGCCAGGTCCGTGCGCAGGGCCCAAAGCAGCATCCGCTCGCTGTCCACGGTTAATTCCGTGGGCTTCCCGTTCACCTTGAACTTAATGCTCTCTTCCATAACCTGCTCCTATGATGATTGTGTGCCGTACACTTCCTTTCTACGCCACGCAGCCACCGTTGTCAACTGCGAGATGTCCCGGACTATCGCTGCCCTTGGGTGGGCTCGCCTGTGAGTCCGGGCAACAAAATAGCACAGAGGGGGAAAAAGTGGGCCTTTTTGGGCCTTTTCGATTACAGATAATGGCACATAATAGGTTGAAGCGCAAGGTGATAGGTTTGCGATAGGTGCTCTTGCAAAAGGCCCAGGTGCCGACAGAGGAGGCTGGCCGCCGAGAGGTCCTGGAAAGGCACGGCAGGAGGAACGGGCCAGGAGCGCGCGGAAGACCAATTTCGGGGGGCTCGGAGAGGGATCCCGGGACAAGGAGCTGTGCTGGGGTGGACAGATTCGTTGTATCATTTCGGTAGGATTCTACAAGAATCACTCCAATTTGTCAACAACGGGCCTTCAGGAGCGTGCGGCTACGGGGGCGGCGCAGCGAGAAATCCCTTTATCGAGGAGCCTGGATGGGCGAAGCGGCATTAGGTTTAGAAGTTTCTCGGCGAAGGCACCGTTGCACCTGCGGCCGCTGCGGGCTTTCAGACGCGCTAAAGCTCGTGTCCCGCTCAGCGAACCTATGAGATCAAGACAAACCAGCCGCGCCGGTGCCGCGGAGATGGCGTCGCATGAGGCCACTCGCAACCTCAACCGAACGCGGGCGCCCGGATCCCTATGTTCCGGGCTATGAAGCTCGCTTTCACAATCAGTCCGACGGAACCGACGGGGCGTTGCCGAAGCGGTCCGTCTTGATGAGGTAGACGGCACGGTTTCCCGCGCCAAAGCTCAGGGTATCGCCCGCAACGATAAATCCCCCGTCCGTCGTCTGCTGGACGGAGTCTCCCCAGTCGTCGTCCGCCCCTCCGAATGTCTTGGTCCACTCCTCCTTCCCGTTCACATCGGTCTTGATGAGGTAGACGTCAGCGCCCCCGCCGCCGAAGCTTGTGGTGCTGCCCGCAATGATAAATCCGCCATCGGCCGTCTGCTGGACGGAGTCTCCCCAGTCGTCGTCCGCCCCTCCGAATGTCTTGGTCCACTCCTCCTTCCCGTTCACATCGGTCTTGATGAGGTAGGCGTCAACGCCCCCGCCGCCGAAGCTTGTGGTGCTGCCCGCAACGACAAAGCCACCATCCGTAGTCTGCCGGAGCGAGTCCGCGAAGTCCAAGCTCGCCCCTCCGAACGTCCTGCTCCACTCCTCCCTCGCTTTGAAATCCGTCTTGATGAGGTAGATGTCGTCGGCCCCCCCTTGGAACCTCGTGGTATAGCCGACAACAATAAATCCGCCGTCGGTTGTCTGCTGGACGGACCTTCCCCCGTCCCCTGCCCGTCCGAGTGTCCTGCTCCACTCCTCCTTCCCGTTCGCGTCCGTCTTGATGAGGTAGACCTGGTAGTCTCCCTGCCCGAAGCTCCGGGTGCCGCCTGCAACGATAAATCCGCCGTCCGTCGTCTGCTGAACAAAATACGCGAACTCAAAGTCCGCCGCGCCGAACGTGCCGGTCCACGCCTGCTCCCCGTTGGCATCGGTCTTGATGAGGTAGACATCACAGTCTCCCGCGCCGAAGCTGCCGGTCCCGCCCGCAACGATGAATCCGCCATCGGTCGTCTGCTGGACGGACCACCCGACGTCCCAGCTCTCACCTCCGAACGTCCTGAACCACCCCTCCTTCCCGCTGGCATCGGTCTTGGTGAGGTAGGCGTCCCCGCTTCCCGCGCCGAAGCTCTCGGTCACGCCGGCGACGATAAATCCGCCATCCGTCGTCTGCTGGACAGACATCCCCGAGTCGCGGACCTCTCCTCGGAACGTCCTGCTCCACGTTACGGTCCCGGACTTGGGTTCCCTTGGATACGTTTCCTGCGACAAGGGCCGTCTTCGATACAGAAGTCTCCATGACTTGGGGTCCTGGCGCAGGAAGCTGATGTCAATCGCGAGGTCGCTCGTCACGCCAGCGTGAAGAGCGTAGTCATAGGCAAACGGATCCCCCTGGAAACGGCCGTCGAACTCCAAATATGGGGCGAGATCCAAGGACGGCTGGATAAGACCTTCAACGCAGGCGGCGATCTCCACCTCCCCGTAGGCCTTCAGATTGATTCGACCCTGCACGTTCCAAGTTGGCGGGATGGGGGAGGCCTCTCCCCCACAAGTGCGGTAAGGGCTCCAAGTCCCATCTCGCATCGTCACACCCGCAGAGACCGTGTATGAGGAGCTGATTCCTGCGGTAATCTCCCCCTGAGCGTTGGCTTCTGCTGACATCCCAACGTCGAAGGACAGCGCGGGAGTCACCACGATCGGCACCCCTAACACCGATTTAGCGAAAGGCGGCAGGGGCAGGGTGGCGATGTTGTTCTCAAACTCGCGTTTTATTTCGCCGCTTGCGCTCGCCTTGACAGTAGCATCGAAATTGACCGTGCCAGTAAGGTCGAGGTCGAAGGACTCTAAGAGCGATGGCCAGCCGATTTCCCCGCCGATGCTCACGTCGCAGACCAACTCGATGAAGCCGGAGGTGAACTCGACCTTGAGGTGTTCGCCCTCGTACACCACGGTCCCGTCCAAAGGGAAGCGCTGCTCGACGTGGATTGCGCCTCTCCACGGCCATCCGGGGGACAATGGAGCGACTTGTTGCCCCTCGGAGGGCGCATTTCCGACCCTGAAACTGGCCCGCTCGAAGATTTCGGGGAGGGTGGGAAGCTCCGTGAGGACGTCAACCGTGTGAGAGTCCGGGTGGTCTGTGAGGGACACGACCTTGACCTTGTAAGGGTTCCCGGGGTCCGTGCTCACGAGGATGTCGCCCAGGGAAATGCCGGGGGAATCGCCACTGTAGCTGAAGGTGTAGGCGTCGCCCTGGAGGGAAATTAGCTTGAGGGGCGAACCATCGTCAATCAGAATGACGTTGTCGGCGAGGACGGTCTCAAGCTCCAGCTTGAACGACCAGGTGTAGTTCTCCAGGCGACGCCCGAGCGTATCTGAGACGGAGAGCGTGGCGGTGACCGTCTCGCCGTATCCTCCGTAAGACTCGTCCGCGGCGGGCGTATAGACGAGGAAATGCTCTGCCAAAACGAGCCTCGGATCGTCTATCCCAATCGGCGACCCCGCGCCCAGAGAAAACGATATGGATTGAGGGTTAATGCCGGTCTCGTCGGAGAGCTTCACGACGAGCGGCTCCGAGCGCCCGACAGCGATTGCTCCATCCCTGGGGTTGAGATACACGACTTCCGGCGGCTCGGTGTCCAGCTTGCGAATGCGGTAGAATCTGACCGGCTCCGGGGTCTGATCGCGGTAGGTTTGAACCGTCTCTTCCCCCAAAAGGGGCTGAGGATTCAGCGCAGCCCATGGGCCGGTGAGTTGCGCTGCCGCCTCGATATTGTAGGATTTCCCCGAAAGCGGAAACCATGTGATGATGAGTTCGCTCCCTGGACCCTGGTAATCGGGCGAAAGCGCGATGGTGGGCTTCAGCTCAACCCCGAACGCTCCGGAGCAGAGCAGGAAGACGGAGAACGCAACAATGATTACACGTCTCATGTCAAACCCCCTTTCGTATAGTCCGAAACGGCCATGTTATAGGCGCCTGAGGCCATTCGTGCCACAGTGTGGCGCGGGAACAAGTGGCATCCCGCTTTCAGCGGGACCCGTGAATCATGGGCAAGATGCGCATGCCACCCCTTACCGTCTCCGCACGGTGCGCATATTATCCGGGGACACGAGAGGAATCAAGCCTTTTGTGCCCTGCAGGTGGGGCTGTATTATGGAGGGAGAGGATTATTGCGCCCTTACAGGGCTTGGATGATTCCATTCCATTGGGACCCAGGGCGTTGCCCTGGGCTATGCTATGGCGCCCTTTCAGGGCTCGGCGCCTGGACCCGCGTGTACCGCGGGCATCTCGCCGGCTGCCCGGGGGGCGTCTTGCCCCCCGGTTCAACTCCACCAAGGCGAATCGTGTCCCCGCGCTGGTTCCCATGTGAGGGCGGGACGCCCTCAGGACAGCCGCCGAGACGGCAGCGTTACATATGCGAGCTTCACCCCGGAAGCACACCCGCGCCGATGCCGTTTCGCGCCACGCTTTGCCTGATGATTTTTCTGATGACGGACGCCGCGTTACGCCTGCCTGATCGCGGCGGCGCGGATAGGCAGGGAGCGAATGCGGATGCCCGTTGCCTGGAAGACGGCGTTCGCGATAGCTGGTGCAACCGCGATGATAGGCGTTTCGCCGCCGCCTGCCGAGGGAAGATCGGGCCGGTTGAGGAGGTGAATATCGAGCTCGGGAACGTCCGCGAACCGCGGCACCGGATACTTCGCAAAACTGGCGTTGAGGACCTTACCGTTCTCAAACTGAATCTCCTCCCTCAAGGCGCCGCCCAAGCCCATGATAATACACCCTTCCACCTGCGAGCGCAGGTTGTCCGGATTCTGGATGGCTCCGCATTCAAAGACCTCGCAGACGCGGTGCACATCAATTCTGCCAGCTTTGCGGTCCACTGCTATCTCTACACATGCCGCCACGTAGGAGCCCTTTTCGGTGCCGCAGGCCAATCCCACGCCTACATCGGGGCCGCGCTTGTCCGTGCGCTCGCTAAGGCCAAAGCGTTTCGCGGCGGTCTCGAGGACAGCTCGCAGGCGTGTGTCCTTGATATGGGCAAGACGGAACGCAAGCGGGTCGGCGCCGGCCGCTGCGGCAAGTTCGTCCATGAAGGACTCGCGGGCGAAGTTGTTGGCCGTGGCGGCAAGGCAGCGATACGAACCTTGGCGCAGAGGCGGGTCGGAACCTATGGATTGGGTTCGCTTGCTCGGTATTTCGTAAGGCGACGCAATCGCGGCTCCGCCGGAGTTAATATTCGTGAAATCCCAGGCCACGATTGAGCCCTTCGCGTCTAACCCCGCTTGTATCTCGATGACTCCGGCCGGACGGAAATAAGCCCACGTGAACTCCTCTTCCCTTGTCCACCGCAAAGATACCGGACGCCCGGCAGCCTTAGCCAGTCGAGCGGCTTCCACGGCCGATTCGCCTGTATGCTTGCCGCCAAACCCGCCGCCCATATCCGGCATGATGACGCGAACCTGCTGCGAGTCAATGCCAAACGTGCGCGCCAGTTGCGAATGCACTCCGAATGGGCCCTGAGTGCCCGTCCACACGGTGAGATTGCCGTCGTTCCATTCGGCGACGGCGGCGCGCGGTTCCATGGGGGCGTGCTGAATGTAGGATATTTCGTAAACCTCGCGGAGGACCTTGCTCGCCTTTTCAAGCGCCTCCTGAACAGAGCTATCCGTCCCGCCGCGAGAGCCGCGGCCGCCTCCGCGCTGGGCATGCTCTTTGAGGTGGGAGAACAGCTCCTTGCTTGAGGGGTGAGGGGCGGTTTTCCAGGATGCTGTCTTGGCAATGGCCCTGACCGCTTGTGCGGCACGAAATGATGTCGGCGCCGCGCATCCGACAAACTCTCCGTCGCGGACGACTACCACGCCTTCCATCGCCTTCGCTTCGGAGAGATCAACAGTCACAAGCGTCGCGCCGTAGGAGGGCGGACGCAGAACCTTTCCATAGAGCATGCTGGGCCGGACGATGTCGGACGGGAAGCGATGCGCGCCGGTGACAAGGTCTCGGCGGTTTGGTCTCGGAAGCGAAGTCCCGAGCACCTTCCATTCGCTGACCGGCGTGACTTCCACGTCGGCAGGGATAGTCTTCTCGAAGGCTTTCGCAATGTCTTCTGCTTTAGCAAGCTCGGCGTACGTGAGCCTTCGTCCTGTCGCAGGGTGAGAAACGGCGCCCTTCTCCACTTTCACGGTGCCGCGGTCCACCTTCCAGCGTTCGCACGCCAAGTCGGTCAACAGCTCGCGAGCCGCTGCGGCTCCCTTGCGCACCGCCGGGACGGTCGAAGGCGTTGTCCGGCTGCCAGCAGTTGTCCCATCGTCGGGAACGAGAGCCGTGTCGCCCATCACCAAGCGGATTTGGTCCGCGGCGACCCGCAATTCCTCCGCTGCTGCCTGCGTGAGTTGCGCGCGGGAGCCCTGGCCGATTTCGACCTTACCGGTCATGACGGTAATCCTGCCGTCCTGGTCTATGTGAACTCGGGCCGCGACGGTCCCGGCTCGTCGGGCGCCGGTTCCTCCTCTCTCGCCAAAAGATAGCCCCTCGGCTACCGTGATGAGAAGACCTGCGCCGAGAAGTTGCAGGAAGGAACGTCGGCTCACTTGACACACGGAAGATCTCTCATCAGCCAATTCACAACATTCCGGTTCGAGCGTTTCTTCTGCAGGAGTGTCTTTCCTCATGAGACTTTCACCTCCGATCCTTGCCCGGCGGCTCGGCGAATCGCAGTCAGGATTTTCGGATACCCGCAGCACCGGCACAGATTGCCGTTCATCGAGTTCACGATTTCCTTATCCGTGGGACGCGGGTTACTTTCGAGAAGCGCCACCGCGGTCATAATCATGCCCGGCGCGCAATAGCCACATTGAACGGCATCCTCCGCGAGGAAAGCTTCCTGAACGGGATGCAGGGAATCACCGGCGGCAAGCCCCTCGATTGTGGTGATCGTCTTCTTAGCGACTTCGCCTATCGGCGTACTACACGACAAAGTGAGCTTGCCGTCCATCAATACCGTGCAGGCGCCGCAGAGTGCTTCGCCACAGCCGTACTTTGTCCCGGTCAGACCGAGGTCCTCCCTCAAGACATCGAGGAGAGACCGTTCCGGGTCGGTGGTCACAGTTGTTTTCTTGCCATTGACTGTGAGGGTGATCGCAACGTCCATAACTGGCCTCCATAAGCCGGGATTTTCTTGGTCAGTCGAGATAATCAGTCTGCCCGCCTTCCTTAAGTCGCATGATAGCTGAATCCATCGCTTCAAGACAGTTTTTTCGTTTCAGCGTGATTCGAACAGACACGTTTTCAGACCCTGGACGAAACATCGCGTGCAGGCATATCTCGCATTTCTTCTTGATAACGGCGCGACTCTTCAAAAAGTGCAGAAGGAAGCTCTGCGAGGAGAGCCAGAAGTCGGCGGGCGCGGAACGATGTGGCGGCAGTGGCTGAGGAACTTCGAAGGCGTAGCGCTCTGATTCATAAATTCGGTGACGTATTTTTTGACAGGATTTACAGGATTGCCGGATTTGTCTGATGCTACTCACCCCGCCTTCGGAGGGGTTATCCCGTCGAAAGGAGCGTCCCATACAGTTCCATACGCCACGGTATCTACGAATTGGTGTATTCAGGCGACAGCGTTTCCTGGGATAAGGCTCCATTGAACGAATACGGGGTCGAATGCTGCCGTTTGGGAAGCGACTCGTCTTGCGGAGGGCGTTGTGTTCGGCACACACGGACGTAGAAGGCGCATGTTTGCCTTCGCACCAGCGCGGAATTGGCAGCAGGGTTCGCGTCACGGTTCGACAACCTTCAGTCCAAACCTGTTATCGAAGTTCATCTTCTTCAGGACCCTCTTCCCCTGCCTCATCTCGTCATCGGTGGCGGGACGACGGGAGCGTCCGCGCGTATGGGCTTCTTTGAGCATGGATCATTGGTCCTTGGTCGCCTGAAACCCGGAATCGTCTCCCAAATGGAAGTAGGTCCTCCCCCACCATCCTTCTACGGGCGGTCTCTGCCGTCAATATCGGCCTCACGTGGGTTGCCAGCAACCGTAACGCCATACGACACATTCGAATCAAAGGGAACGATAACGCGCCCCACGAGAAGTAGGCAAAAACTGATCTGAAAAAGGGGAAAGCAAGTGACGTTTTCGAGCGGGGTGCTGCTTCCATATTACAAGCGGGTGGCAGACGTCTCCGGGGACGAATTTTCAACCATACATGCGTGCTCTCGAGCATTGCCCAGAAACCCGCTTGTCCGGAGTCTCGTTGCCAAAGCGGGCTTCGGAACCAGCGCCTTTGTTCCCGGTTTTCTCTCAGGCGCTCCCGCCATGTCCCAGCAGATTGTGTTGATTGAGGTCTGGGTGTTTGCGGAGCAGCTATCGTCTCTGATAAACGAGCCGCCCACTAAGATACGTCGCCAGAACCTCCGTTTCTTTCAGGTCGTTGACGGGGCAGGTGAGGATGTCCCTGTCCACGATAATGAAATCAGCGAGCTTTCCTTCTTCAAGGGATCCTACCTTGTCCTCCAAGTGGAGAAGGCATGCGTTATTGCCGGTGTAAAAACGGATCGCCTGTTCCCGGTTAAGAGTTTCTTCGGGGTGGAGACTTCCCTCATACCATTTTGCTTTTCGTGTCAGGGTAATCCACACACCGAAGAATGGATTATACGGGTTGACAGACCGAAGCGATCCGATCTTCTGCATGTGGTCCGACCCTCCGCCTGCGATGCCGCCCGCTTCGAAAATGCTGCGCAATGGCTGAAAGTAGCGCAGGCGGTCGTATCCAAACTGCTTTACCAACGTTCCTGTGTCGAGATAAAGCCATGCGGGCTGAATATCAACAACCACACCGAGTTGAGGGAGCTTCTCGACCGCTTCCCGACTCATGAAGTTGGAATGGCTGATGCAGGGGCGCAGGTTGCGAATAGGCATGGTCTTGCTGATTTCTTCATAGACTTCAAGGAGCGTGTGCACGGCGCCATCTCCAACGGTATGCGCAGTAAACTGTAAGCCGGATTCCGTCGCCGTCTGTACGATCGGCAGGAGACGCTCTTTTGGAATAAACAGAACGCCGCGATAATCCGGGTCGCCAATCGAATAGATTTTGCTTACCCCCCAGGGTTCTCGCATGTAAGCGCTGCCAGTGAGCATTCCGCCGTCCAGGTAAGTCTTGACGCCGATGATTCGCAGCAGAGCATCGCCCTTGCAGAGCGGATTCTCAGCCACCTTGCGAATGCTGGCTTTGACTTCTTCCAAAGGCCCGATCGTGTCCACATGCTGCATCACAGATAAGCGGACCGTCAGATCACCGTTTTTTTGCATCCTCTCGTAGCGTTCAATCGCCGACGGAGAGGCATCCCTGTCGCAGACGGCCGTGATTCCGACGGAGTTATAGTCTTTGAAGAGTTCAACCAATCTTCGATAGCGGTCTTCCTCGGTGGGCTCCTTCCCACTGGGCTTGCTTTTTATGTAGCGGGTGCAGCCACGCAGAATTCCGGTGGGTTCCCCTGTCCGTGGATCCTTTTCGACGTATCCGGGTCCTCCATCCGTCACCTCGAAATCTTTGTCAATACCGCTGAGCTTCAACGCAAGGGTGTTGAGCGATGCATCCGGACCGGTCCGGAAGACCACGGGATTCTTGGGCGCAGCTCGATCGAGCTCTTCCCTCGTGGGGTAGCGCTGTTCTCGAAGGCGGGTTATGAAGACCTGCTGCAAGATGATCCACTCGCCATCCTGCAACGCCTCGACGCGCGACTTGATGTAGTCGAGAACGTCCGGAATCGTCTCCATTTCGGGGATGGGGTGGTTAAACTCTGTCATGCACGCGGAGGAAGGATGAACGTGGGAATCAATGAGTCCTGGCAGTACCATCTTTCCACGCAGGTCGAGCATCTCCGTGGAGCTTCCTTTGGTTTTCAAGACATCCTCGTCCTTGCCGATGCGAAGGATATGGTCTCCCCGGATAGCCATAGCTTCTTGAATCGAGAAATCCTTACCGACTGTCACAATGTTGCCATTGTGCAGAATAAGGGTTGCCTGCTCCGCGATCGAGGGCAGGCAGACAGAGCATTGAACGATGAGTGCCGTAGCGAACAGGGTGCGATTCCAGAGCTTCATCGGAGTTTTCCTTTCAAAGAAGCCCAAAACATGGTGTAAGGAGGATGCCTATCCCGCCTGCCGCGATGTAGAAATGAAATGCCGGGCCAATGGGACACGGAAAGAGGCGCTCCGGAGAACCGGATCGAGTGATCCCGAAAGGCCTTTGTGCTGACACCCCGGGCTTTTTCAATTCCGCACCTGGAACTTGCACCGCTGCATAGACGCCCGGGACGCATATGATAGCAAAGCGTGTCCCTGTAGGGTAGTGAGTTCTTCGAGGGACGTGGGTCGCGCAGCCACACGATGTTCATGGTCCGGTGGTTCCACGAAAGCCTGGGACGAAGCTCCTCGCCTGAAAGCCAAATCCTGCTTGTTCTTCCGAGACCGTCCTTGCCTCCCCGCTTGGCTTTGTGCAAAATAGAGAAGGCGGAATCCATATCAGCCGGGTCAGAGAAATGCCGAAGATCAGCGAGCCAGAACAAGACGCAAAGCACATCCTTCATTTTCCGTCTGCCAACCAGCGGTGGGCAAAAGCCGTCGGACGGTGGCCCCTTCTTTTCTGGCTTGTCTGGGGTTCGATTTCCGTGCTCCCGGGTCAGGGAATATGTGGCGAGATGAAGAGCGTCCGAGTTTCCGAGGATCAAAGCACATTCGTTCTCGAAGGGACTTCAAGCCGATTTGTGCCGTGGGGATTCAACTACGACCACGATGAACGAGGCCGCTTGCTGGAAGACTATTGGGAGGAGGAATGGGGCAAGGTCGAGGAAGACTTCCGGGAAATGAAAGAACTCGGCGCCAATGTCGTCCGCATCCACCTTCAGCTTGGGAAATTCATGCAGGGGCCTGCCAAGCCGAATCATACCGCGTTGGATCAGATTACCCGTCTTGTCAGGTTGGCTGAACGATTGAATTTGTATCTCGATGTAACCGGTCTGGGGTGTTACCACAAGAAAGAGGTTCCCCCCTGGTACGACGACCTATCGGAGACCGACCGGTGGGATGTGCAAGCACGCTTTTGGGAAGCGGTTGCCAGTCGGTGCGCCAAGAGTCCCGCCATCTTCTGTTATGATCTGATGAATGAGCCGGTGGTCCCCGGCGGCCGCAGGGAGTCCCGGGAATGGCTTGGCCCCGCCTTTGCCGGGAAACACTTTGTTCAGTTCATCACACTGGACCAGGCAGATCGCCCACGACAGACGGTCGCTCGACAATGGATTCGACACCTGACGGCTGCAATCCGCAAGCATGATCGCCATCACTTGATCACGGTTGGCCTCGTTCCGTGGAGCCTGGATCGGCCTGGTCTGACCTCTGGTTTCGTGCCGGAGGAGATCGTCGCAGAACTCGATTTCCTGAGCGTGCACCTCTATCCCGAAAAGTCGCGGCTTGATGAAGCGATGAGGACGCTGAAAGCCTTTCGCCTGGGAAAGCCGCTGGTCATCGAAGAGATGTTTCCGCTCAAATGTCCGCTTCAAGAGTTCGAGCAATTTGTGGACGAGTCGCAAGGGATTGCGGCGGGATGGATTGGGTTTTATTGGGGCAAGACTCCCGAAGAGTGTCGCCGCTCGGGAGAACTGCAAGATGCCTTGATGCTCGGCTGGCTGGAATTCTTTAAGAAGAAGGCGGAGATGATCCGGCTCGAGGCGCCGCCGTCCGCGCTCCCGACGCAGAAGTCAGCGACGCGGGCACATTCTGGCCCTGTTCCCCCATAGAGCTATCGTACTCCTACGGGCATGATGTACAGGGGTTGCTCATTTTCCTGTGCATTCAGAACTCTCTTTACCTTCTCAGTAGGGAACTCGCCGACAATTCCTGCACCCAGCTTCAAGGACACTGCTTGCAGATAGAGGTTCTGCGCTGCGTGCCCCACTTCCATGTGGACATACCGGATGCCAGCATCACCAAACTTCGTGGTCGTTCGCTCGTAAACAGCGAAGAATACAACAATAATCGCCGCTCGCGAGGCCGAGGGTTGCTTCAAGACGGCACTACACAATTCAGCCCTGACGTCCCCTTCCCTGACCCTCTCGAGTTCGTGCTGATGGGGGTGGTATCTATAGGCCCCCGGTTCGAGTTCCCTTACATTGCCGACCACGACATAAACTTCCAGGGGATAGAGGGCGCCCGCAGAAGGCGCCGTCCGCAGCCCCTTCGCTGGCTCGGTGATTCCCTGCGCCGCCCAGAGGAGTTGCGAAACCTGAGCGATACTGATTGACTCATCTTTGTACTCCCTGACCGACCTTCTCTGGAGGAGCGCTTGTTCAACAGATGTACTGCTTTCGTAGGCCGGGCTGGGCAGCTTTACCTTTGCCGCAACCGATTTCTCAGCTTTGCGCTCCTCTCCGGCCAATTGCCCTGACATGAACGCCATACTGATTCCTGCGCATAACAACCCTGTGAGCAGTCTCGAGACGTGCATTCTCTTCATACCCTCCTCCCTTGCGATTCACGTCCCCAACGCAGACCTGGGGCGAGGCCCAGTCAGCGGGCACGGAAGCGTTCCCGCGGACGATGCCGCCTTAGTAAAGAGCTCGCACGATCACAGATTCGGATGCCGGTTTGACCCTGACGCACTCCCTCTCCGGATCGAAGTCCTCATGAGATACGCCGTTGACGGTAACGGCACGCATCCTTTTGCCGTCGGGATGGCGCAGTCGCACCACAATTCGCGCGGGGGCGTGACGAGTGGGCGGCTCGATCACCGCTTCGATCGTTCCATTGCCGACGGAAGAGGTTATCGTGTAGCCGGCCTTGCCAAAGCGGGTGGGGGCGTTTCGCACGACGATCCTCATACCGTCCCTGAGCCAGTGATTTGGGGTCAATGGGGCAAGCCAGAGCTCCTCCCCGCGCTCGTCCACCAGCATGATGCGGCTCTGGCACAGGAACCACCCGGTTTCGTGAGTCTTGTTCCATCCCCCCTGGTTGTGAAAATGCTCCCAGAACGATAGGGTCTCAAGACTCAGGAGAGAAGGGATGGCGTTAAAGTAGGACCGCACGAACGCTTTTACGTCGTCGCGAAGCGCATAAACCTCGGCGATTCTGGCATAATACGGCTGAACCTTGGCGAAGCCACCGAGGTTGAAGAAATCTCCACGATTTCTGTCTTCCGGATAATCCCCCATTCCCGAACGGAGAAACTGGACGTCTTCAAGATACTGCGTCATCCAGGTTACGTCGGGAGACCGAGGCTCCAGCATCCGATTGGCAGCCAAATGGTGCGCTCCTAACTCAACACCGTAAGCCCAACTGCGATTCCCGTCCTCCCCCGGCATGAACTCCTCCACATTCCCGAAGCAGTAGAGGATTGCAGGCGACGCAGGGACAAAGGTTCCATCCTGCAGCCGCACAACGGGGCAGCGAGCTTGAGTCCGGTGGTAAGCGCGGAGGATGTCCTTTCGGTACTCCTTGGCTTCTTCCAGAAGGGGCTGCGCAGCCTTATTATCAATCGCGGCAAGGAGACGGGCGGTCTTTTCCAGGCCTGCACAGTACTGGGCATCGTTGAAGAACCGGTAGGCGTAGCGATTCCAATCTGCAGTGACGCCCGGAGGCATCAACCCATATTCGGGCACTCTCTCCCCGCGCGCGTCGAGTTGCTTCGTCTTGGCGCGTTGGCGCACAATCCACTGGCAAAGCCTCGTCACTTCGGGGGCAATGCTCTTGAACCAGGTGAAGTGCTGCGTCCGCTCGACGTGCTCCGCGAGAGTCCAGAGGTGCTCTCCGGTGCCGACGAGCGTGTAGCCGGTGGTCAAAAAGCCTGCTCGGTTGTAGCGTTTAATGAAGAATTCAAGGGCCCGCCGAGCAAAATCCTCGTGCCCTATCAAGTCCATCCCGCGAATAATGGAATTGCTCTCGCTTTCCAGCGGCCCGTATCGGTCGGAACTGATCCACGGAGCGACGCGAGCGCCGTTGTCCTCGTTGCGAGCCGCGAGCATGCAATGCACCTGCGATGCCCTGATCACGTTGCTCAACAGAGGGTCCGGTAGTTCGACCTGCATCGCCCCGCCGAAGAGTCCCTTCCAGTAGGCCTCCACTCGTTCCGCCCACCCGGCGCCAGCGCTGAAAACCGCATAGTCTTTCGCATCCAAATTCCATGCCGGTAGATAGACCGAGAGGCGAGCGATGCCGCCAGCCGGCAGGGTCCCCGTAATGATGACGACGCCCGATTCCAAGCCGACGATCAGCGGCGCGACCTCCCCAGAGTCAAGAAACGCGAGGAGCCGTTTATCTGCCGTGGCAACCAGACCCCCCTTGACTTTTTGCCATGCGGAGGGCTGTTTGTCCTCAAGGATTGTGAGCGTCAGCAAAGCCTGTGCGCTGTCCGGCCGCGAGTTTTCGACCGTGAACTCGGCGACGCATACTGCCTCCTCTCGCAACCACTCCGGCGCACCCAACGGAGGTTTTTTCCCGAGCGGAGCGACGAGCGTCCTCTGCCGATAGACCATTCCTTGCTCGCTCGCTGTGGTCACCGGCATGGGTAACCATCCGCCGTCGAGGTGTCGCCTTATCTGGGGGCTTTGTCCTTGGCCAAATCGCGGAATGAGCCGATAGCGTTGAGGGATCGGTTTTGGCTCATCATCCGGCTTCTCATACAGGTCGAACACTACGGTGCCTTCACGATGGACGACGAACTTGCGGTTATCGCAGGCCAGAGAAAGCATCATGGGCCCCATGTCCTGAATCGGGTTACGCACCGTCGCAAGAGCCTGCTCAAAGCTCTGGTCCGGCATCGCGCGAACTCGGGAGAGGACGGTCTTTCGGTTGCTGATCCGCTTCCGGTATTCGTCCAATTCGATGGGTGGGGGATCACGCGTCACAAGAAGACCTGCGTGAGGAACATGCACGCAGTCGTTGACCAGAACGTCCTCGACGCTCACGCCGAAGGCCCCGTTTGGCAGTTCCAAACGAAGCACCGTGCGGTCGCCCTTGTGAGGCGTGGGGCTGCTGTAACGAACCCTGAGCTTGAGTTCTCGCGCCATATCCCACACGGATTCTGATGAGCATCTCCCATCTGTCGGGGACAGAATTGAGCCATTGTAAATCTCGACTCGCCCCCGTTTGCCCGGCAGCGGACGTTCCAGCCCGAGGCGGAGGTCCAGGGTGTTCCACTTCGACCGCGAGCGAACCCTGAAGCCCTTCACCGCGACGGGAGTCCGCGCGCCGCGAAAAATCCAGCGGACCCTTTCGGTTCCGCGGGGAATTTCCTGATAGCCGACGGTCCACGTCCAATGGTCGGACGCTTTCTCGACGGGGGAGGTCAGAGGCTTCCAGGCGCCCTGCCACCTCGACTCGCCGAGCCAGCATTCTGCTTCAACCGTCTCAAAGAACGGCGCGCTTGCCGGGCCCGGAAATTCGATGGTTAGCTCCCGAGGAAAACGAAGTTCGTCCCATTCGAGGCCAATGCTGCCCATACCGTTGGCGCCCAAAGGGACGGTATAGGTTTCATCGGGGCCGGGCAGCACCTCCTTCGCGGGAAACAGGTCTTCGGCCGGGAACTCCTCCGTGCGTCCAGCCCGCGTGCCTTCCCTGCGTTTCGGGTCCCAAGCGACGACGCGGGCAAAAGCCGCGATGTTCACAGGAGGCTGCGACAGTCTTCGGGCCGCGCAGGGGTTCCGGACCAGACTCGCATCAGCCCAGTTCGCGCAATCGCAGGTGATGCCGTCGCCAGCGTCGGTAACTACCAGCCGGAGTTGCTCCGCTCCCTCCACCGAGATGCTGACTTTGCGGGGAGGATCGTTCTCCGTGACCAGGCCGCTGTCGAATCGCTTCTCGCCGTCCACAAACACCTGGAATACGACGCTCCCGACGTTTCCCCCTCCCTGCCACTGAACACCGATTTCCGCCTCGAAGGTTTCGTATTCGCTCGATAATTCGACCACAATTTCCCCATTGGCATGGTGCCCAAGCCCCCGATCAAACGTCTTCCCCCCGATGCGGAGCTTCTCAGGAGGGCGGTTCGGGGGCCGCACCACGGTATTCAAACCAAGTTCACCCCAGCCCTGGACGATAGAGACCATCCGGTCTGACAGAATGTCTGCGAGGTATTCGCGTTGTGGCGGCGCCGTCATCGGGTCCGCCGCATACGACGTGGCCAGCGGCGTCAATAACACTCCCACAATTAGCAGGAAACGCTTTTCGCACACGGGATTACGAGACCGACGAGGATGTGATGATTCATTGTCACTGTGCGGAGGCGCGAAGCCTCTCCGCGAATTCTCCCATAGCGAATCGCATCTTAATGCAGGAAGCACCCTCCGAACAAGCACAAGGTCCTCAATAATTCACGGCTTCTCGTGCCACAGGAGATAAACCGAGCAGGGGAGCGTCCGCCGCCGGCGTGCTCGTGGCGGGCTCTCACGAGATGCCCTCTTCATAAAGCAAGCGGTCTCGCCCCCCGGTGTTACAGACCTTTTACAACGGTTTCACGCATTCGGTGGTAAGTTGTAGGTGGAGTTTGTGAGGAATCTTCACGGCAACGGAGAAGGTACATAAGAATGCAACTGAGAGGCAAGGTGGGGAGGCGCTGTTTGCTGGTAGCTCTGGTGTTTCTTTTTGGCCAAGCCTGGGGCCAGATTCACATGACCGGCAATAGGTCTCTCGCGTCGCACATTATCGTTCCGCAGGCGAGGTCGTTCCGCCTTGACCGAGGGACGCCGGTGCAGGTTACGGAAGTCAACGTCGGCGTGGTTGTCCTCGAGCAAGCGCCCATCACGACCATGGACATTAGCTTGACGAATCCCACGGCGCGCAGAATTGAAGCCGAGCTGGCGGTCTCCGCCCCCAATGGAGCCGTGGTCCGAAGCTTCACATTTCACGGCGCCGCGACGGAGCCAAAAGCAGAAATCCCGCGGAAGAGAAAGGAGGAGTTGCTATGAGGAAGACAAGAGTCATAGGGCTGGTGGTAACAATGTTGGCAATGGCGGCCCTGCCCCCGTCCCAGGCGGACGTTCCGGAGTTCGAACCGAAGATCACGGATGTCACCGTCTTCAAGGATGGGCATTCGCTTGTTATGGCGCGGGGCGCAGTGAACCTCGAGGATGGCTGGTGTCGCACGCGAGAAGTTCCGGCGCCGATACTCGGCGCCTTCTGGACGTTCGTGATGGATAAGGAGTCGCAGGTGGATTTCGTCAAGGCTGGCGTCGCGGAAGCGGAAGAGACGAGACCCTGCCTGACGTTCGAGGAAATGATTCAGGCGAATGTCGGGAAGAGAGCCATCATCGTCGAGCAGCCGAAAGATGCCGGGGCGGTCTCTCACGAGGGGGTCTTGCTGGGCATCCTCGAGCATGAGGCAGAGCGAGAAACGGAAACGGTGACGACGTTGCCGGAGCGCTGGGACCGCTGGCAAGCGAACATCCCGAGCCAGCCCGTCCGCCAGATGAAAGCAGAGGAAGTCAAGTCGCTCGCTTCTTTCGTGATGCTCCAGAAGGAGATTGGCGTTCAGATGATCAAGCGAGAGGACATCCGCAGCATCTGCCTTGCGGACGGCAAGCCGGCGACCGAGCATAAGCAAAAGAAGATGATTCGGGAAATCTCGGTGCATGTCCTCAGGGACGGCAAGCCGCTCGTCGGAGAAGCCGAGGTCGGGATGATTTACATTCAGAAAGGGATTCGATGGATTCCGGATTACAGGGTCGAGCTTCTCGCCAACGGGAAGGCAAAGGTCTCGCTTCAAGGCTCAATCATCAATGAGCTTGCGGACTTTGAAGACGCGGACCTCCGGCTGGTGGTCGGCGTTCCGAGCTTCGTCATGAAGGACTACCTGTCGCCGATGGCGCTCAGGGAAATTGGGCTTAGCCTGAGTTCCTACTTCGTCCCGGCGGGCCGCGGGCGAGCGGAAACGCGGGATTATCTCTCGAACGCCATCATGTCGCAGGTGGCGCGGGCAGATCGGTCGGAAGGCGCCCCCGCAGAGGGCGGACCGGAGATTGCGGGCGAAGGGCAGCAGGAAGACCTTTTTGTCTATCACAAGCCGGGTATCACGTTGAGGAAGGGTGAGCGAGCGGTCGTGAAGCTCCTCGAGGTGACCGTTGCGTACGAAGACATTTACACCTGGGATGTTGCCCCGGTTCCTCCGAAAGAGCTGTGGCGGCACATGAGCGCGGACCAGGTGCGGCAGTTGGCCAATGCGCTGGCAGCGGCTAAGGCGATGCACGAGATTCGCCTGACTAACACCGGAAATGTTCCGTGGACCACCGGTCCCGCGACGATATTCAAGGAGGGAATGCCCCTGGGGCAGCACGTCCTCACCTACACGTCACTAAAGAACAAGGTGGATGTGCCGGTGACCATCGCAACCGACCTGAACACGAAAAAGGAGGAGGCTGAAGTTGGCCGCACGCCAAATATCCTGATCAGCGGAAACTCCTACACGAAAGTTGCCTGTCACGGCAAGTTGACGGTCATCAACTTCAAAGATAGGCCTATCCGCCTCTACGTCACGAGGAAAGTCATTGGGTCGGCCACGGAAGCGACAGCCGACGGCAAGATTCTGCTGTCAAATGTGATGGAGGATACATCGGTCGAGCAGGAGGGCAACCCCTGGCATTGGTGGTCGTGGCCGTGGTGGTATTACAGCGTCAACTCGCTCTCCAAAATAACGTGGGAGACGGTCATCTCTGCCGGCAAGTCGGCCACGTTTGAATACGACTGGTACTACTACTGCAACTGAAAGCGACGCCTCCGGACCGGCGATTATGGAACATCCTGGCCCAAAAAAGGTCTAAGGGTATGGGCGGCAGTGAAGGCGATGTTTTTCCGGATGACTGCCGCGACGAAGAGGCTCTGAACGTTCCATGATGCTTGAATGAAAGGAGGTGTGACGTGAAAAGCATGGTTTTGGAGCTTGTCGCGCTTTCGATCATGGCGGCGACACTGAGTGGGATTTTGGCGGCTGAACCGGCAGCACCCCCGGCAGCCCGCCCGCGGGTCGAGGTCGTATTTGTGCTCGACACGACCGGAAGCATGGGCGGATTGATCCAGGCAGCGAAAGAGAAAATCTGGGCAATCGCCAACACCCTTGCCAGCACGAAGCCAGCCCCGGACATCCAGATGGGGCTGGTCGGCTATCGTGACCGTGGTGACGCTTATGTCACAAAGCTCACGGACCTGACGGATAACCTCGACGCCGTGTATGAGCAACTCATGGGCTTTCAAGCCAACGGTGGCGGGGATACCCCCGAGAGCGTCAATCAGGCGACGAACGAGGCGGTCACCAAGATCAAATGGAGCACCGACGAGAAGACCTATCGGGTGATTTTCCTGGTCGGCGATTGTCCGCCGCACATGGATTATCCCGACGACGCGAAGTACCCCGAAACCTGCAAGACCGCCGCGAAAGCGGGTATCATCATCAACACCATCCAGTGCGGATCGGAGACTTCCACCGAGCCGGTCTGGAAGGAAATCGCCGATCGCGCCGAAGGACGTTATTTCCGCGTCGAGCAGTCGGGAGGCGCGATTCTGGCTTCGACTCCCTTCGACACGGAGCTTGCTGAACTGTCTAAGGAACTCGAGGCGACTCGCGTTTATTATGGGAGCGAGGAAGTGCTGGAGGAGGCGGAGAAGCGCGCCGAAGTGGCTGGGAAGATTCACGCCGACGCGCCCGCTGCCGCAAAAGCCGCGCGAGGAGCCTTCGCAATAACCGAGACCGGAAGCCGGGTGGCCGGCATGCACGAGCTGGTTGGAGGTATCGCGGAAGGGCGCCTGAAACTCGCCGACGTGAAGGATGAGGACCTTCCCGAGAATATACGGAAGATGTCGCCCGCCGAGCGCGAGAAGTTTATCAGCGAACAGCAGGCGAAGCGAGCGAAGGTGCAAGCCCGGATCAAAGACATCGCTGCCAAGCGTCAAGCTCATATCGAGGAGGAGGTTCGCAAGTCCGCGCTTCAAGGCAAGCGGTCCCTCGACTTCGCCATCTTCAACTGCCTCAAAGAGCAGGCCGGCAAGAGGGGCATTGTTTACGAAGGCGGGCCGGCGTTTTGAACCGGTGGCGATGGGCGTTTGCGTCTCGCGCCCCATGGCCATGACATAGCGTCTGCGACCCAAAGCATCGGCGAGCGTTGAAGAGCCAGCGGCCTTCCGGTAAAATGTCAGGACATAAAGGCGCCGGCGTTGCCCGAGAAGAAGCGGTCTGCCGCCAATGCCCTCCTTGTGATCAAGGCTGGGATAACCCATGGAGAAACGGCAAATTCTGGTGATCGAAGATGACCCTGCCATCCGGCAGGGCATTGTGGACGCGCTCGAATTCGCGGGCTACGGCACACTGGAGGCAAGCGATGGAAAAGTCGGCCTCGACATGGCGGTGAAAGTCGGGTACGACCTTCTTCTGCTCGACCTCATCTTGCCCGGGCGCGACGGGTTGGAGATTCTGAAAGAAGTGCGGGCCACACGCCCAACGCTGCCTGTGATTATTCTGACGGCTCGCGGCGAGGAGGCGGACCGCATCGAGGGGCTGCGGGTCGGCGCCGACGACTACGTGGTAAAGCCTTTCAGCGTGAAGGAACTTCTGGCGAGGGTGGAGGCTGTGCTGCGGCGCTCACCGGAGCGTCCTTCTGACATCTCGCAGTTCAAAATTCCGGGCGGCGTCGTTGACCTATCACGTTGCGAGGTGAGCTTTGACGAGGGGGAGCGTTGTGAGCTTTCCGAGCGAGAGATTGAGTTGCTTCGCTACCTGGCCCGCAACGCTGGACGGGCGATCTCCCGGCAGGAAATTCTCTCGCGGGTCTGGCGAATTGACCCCGGTTCCATTTTTGAGACCCGGACGATTGACATGCACATCGCTCGCCTGCGGGAAAAACTGCGTGATGATCCGACCGAGCCGCGAGTTATTCTGACCGTGAGGGGCAAAGGCTACATGTTCGCGGCGATGAGAGACAAGAAATGAGGCGTCCGCTCCATATTTGGCTCGTCTTCGCGCTGTGCCTGGTTGTCGTGCTGGCAGCCATCGGCTGGATTAGTCTCACGGCGGTAAAGTTAGACCGCGACGCAAAGCGTGAAGAAAGTGTCCGGCTGGCTCTCTGGCGAATGGAATCCGCCCTGGCGCCCTTCCTCACCCAGGAAAGCGCACGCCCCTATTTCTCCTACAACTCTTTCTACGCCGCCGAGCGAGCCTATACCCGGATTTTCTCAGAGATTAACCGAGGCGAAGTTCTCGTTCCGTCTCCTTTGCTCACGCAGCCGTCCACGTACATCCTGCTCCACTTTCAGTTTGGTCCCGACGGCGAGTTGACGTCGCCGCAGGCCCCGACCGGAAACATGCGCGATAACGCGGAAGCTGCGTATAGCACGCACGAACAGATAGAAGCTTCTGCCGCTCGCCTGGCGGAGCTAAGAAAGGTCCTGGGCTGGGATAAATTGAGGGGCGCTTTACCCGAACCCGCCGGGCAGCCGACCATGATGGGGCACCTTCTACCTCAGCTCCAACGTGGCGAGCCGCGCGCGCGTCGGAACGACCAGTCGCTCCGAAACGACATCGAGTGGCAGGCGCGGTTCTCGAGCCAGAATACAATGCAGGCGAACCTGGACAGAAGCTCCCTGTTGCGTTCTGCCGACGTGCAGGAGGGCATGATGAAGCCGGTCTGGATGGGAACCGCTCTTGTTCTTGCGCGGCGGGTCTCGGTGGGCGGACGGGATTATGTCCAGGGCTGTTGGCTCGACTGGCCGGTGATCGAAAAGTGGCTCGTCGAGAGCGTTAACGACCTGTTACCGCGAGCCGATCTCGAACCCTCGCCTGCGGAAGGAACTTACGAAGCGGGTCGGATGCTCGCCGGATTACCGGTCAGACTCGTACCCGGCGAGGTGACCGGCAACCCGACGAGTCGCCTGACTCCGATGCAGTTGTCGCTCGTCATCGCGTGGAGCTGCTTGATTCTCGCGGCAGCTGCCGTCGCAGCGCTCCTTCGGGGAGCGCTATCCTTGAGCGAGCGGCGAGGAGCTTTCGTTTCGGCGGTCACGCATGAACTGCGCACGCCATTGACCACGCTGCGCATGTACACGGAGATGCTTGCGGAAGATATGGTGTCGAGTGCGGAGAAGGCGCGCGGGTATGTCCTAACGCTACGACAGGAGGCAGAGAGGCTCGGGCGCCTGGTCGAGAACGTCCTTGCATACGCGGGCCTGGAGGCTCGACGGGCTCGCGGGCGTGTTGAAACGGCTACGGTGGGGGAGTTGATCGAGAGAGTGAAGGATCGGCTCCTCCAGCGCGCGGAGCAGTCCGGGATGAAACTTGTCGTCGGATGCGAGGCCGAGATGCTGTCCGTCAGGGCGAGGGCCGACAGGTCCGCGGTCGAGCAAATTCTCTTCAACCTGGTGGATAACGCCTGCAAGTATGCGGCCTCGGCAGCGAACCGCGAAATTCACCTCGAAGCGGGTCGGCGCGGGAGGTCGGTGTTTCTGAGAGTGCGAGACCACGGTCCCGGGATTGCGAAGAGAGACGCACGCCGTCTATTTCGACCCTTCAGCAAGTCCGCTTGGGAAGCCGCACACTCAGCGTCCGGGGTCGGATTGGGCCTGGCCCTCAGTCGGAGGCTGGCGAGAAGGCTGGGTGGCGACTTGCGGCTCGACGAGAATGCGAGCGAGGGCGCCAGTTTTGTCCTGACGCTGCCAGCGTCTGCCGAAAGCAAACCTTGAAGCGAGCGAAAAACAGGGGGATCACACCCCGCACCACATCACGCGCATGTCGGTCCCATGAAGCGGCTTAGTACGCGAATTCATAAATTCGGTAACGTATGAACCCCCAGCAGAACGCGGCGCGGCATATCGCGAGTTCAGGGGGTATGTAGGTTCCGCACAAGCTTTCCGCAAATGTCCGGAAGAATCGCCTCTCGTGCGATTTGGCGGTAATGCCTAACTCTTGGGCGGACGATGGGATGACGCATCTGCCTTTCGGATGGCACCGCAAGACCCTTCCGGCGCGCATCCGCGTGCATTTGCGTTCATCTACGGTTCCATCCTCCCCGCTGAGGCGCCCAACCGGGAGCGCATCCGCCGCGCAGAACGGAGGCGATAGATTTTGCACAAATAGCTGGGTGAGGATTGCTTGTTTTTGCCACCTCGGGTCTTTTCCGTGCCATCCGACTGCTTACCGTGGTCGTCCGCGGTGACCGACGGCGACAGGTCCGTCGGACGCTGGGGCAAACATCCTCCGAGGAAACCGCGCCTCGGACCGCGATTCCTGTGAAAGCCGCCAAGCAGTCAAGCCATTTCCCAGGAGCGCCGTCCCAGAAGACAATTCGGTAGAGAATGCTGTTCCAAGCCCTGTTCTTTGCCTATAATCTGACTCAGAACCAGGGCAAGGCGGACGGGTGAGCGTGCCTCCCAAGGAGTCCGAACATTGCGCCCGGTTCGCGGAGGTGAGAACATGACCGATAGAAGCGGACGGAGAAGCCGGAGAGGATTCTCAACCATGACAATGCTCCTCGTCGGAGGCGGAATATTGACGATAGGAATCCTTGCTTTGGGCTGGCCATCGAACGCAAAGGAGACAAAGTTGGAGAAATTTCTTGCTTCGCACGTCGAAACAATCAAGCCCTTGAGGAGAGAGGCGAACCTTGCTCGCTGGCGCGCTTCGATCACCGGCAGCTCAGAAGATTACGATAGGCTTAGCGCATTAGAACTGAAGCTATGCCAAATCTACAGCAACCCCGAGGACTTCGCCTTTCTGAAAAGGCTGCAGGAATCTGGAGAAATCAAGGACCCCAGACTCCTTCGACAGGTGAACAGGCTCTATAACGAATATCTTGAGAATCAGATAGAGCCCGAGTTGTTGAAGAGAATCGTTGATTTGAGCACTCAGATTGCGAGGCGATTCAACACTTTTCGCAGCACCATTGACGGAAAGAAGGTTACTCTCAATGAGATCAACGAAATTCTGACGACGGAGCGCGACTCGAAAAAGAGGGAGTTGGCCTGGCGGTCGAGTAAGCAGGTGGGCGCGGCCGTTGCCCCAGACCTAATCCAGTTAGTGAAGCTGCGAAATCAGGCGGCGCGAAAGCTGGGTTTTGAAAATTATCACACTCTTTCTCTTACGACGAGCGAGCAAGATGTGGAGGAACTGGACCGGATTTTCCGGGAGCTCTACGAACTGAGCAGCCAACCCTTTGCCGAAGCGAAGGCTGAATTGGACCGCATTCTGGCGAGCCAGTACGCGATCACGCCCGGTCAACTCATGCCGTGGCATTATCACGATCCTTTCTTCCAGAGGGCGCCTCTGGTTTATGGGGTTGACCTTGACGTGTTCTATGGGAAGGCGGATGTCAAGGAGTTGGCCGAGAGGTTCTATGCGAGCATTGGCCTGCCTGTAGATGACATCGTTGCCGCAAGCGACTTGTACGACAAACAAGGGAAAAGCCAGCACGCCTTCAGCATGGATGTGGACCGCGAAGGGGACGTGCGTGTCCTATGCAACCTCAAAAATGACGAGCGCTGGATGGAGACGGTCTTGCATGAACTCGGCCATGCGGTTTACAGCAAGTACCACGACCGACGGGAACCATACCTTCTCAGAGTCCCCGCCCATGCGTTCAGCACGGAAGGAATGGCCATGTTCTTCGGCCGCTTGAGCCGGAATGCGGCTTGGATGCGGGAGGTGCTGCAATTGCCAGACGACCAAACGGAACAGATCGAAAAGGTGAGCCGCAAATACATGCAACTTCAACAGCTCGTGTTCGCACGTTGGGCCGGGGTGATGTACGAGTTTGAAAAGCAGCTTTACGCGAACCCTGACCAGGACCTGGATTCTCTCTGGTGGAAAACCATAGGGAAATATCAGTTCTTGAGCACGCCGCCCGACTATGCGGATTGTGGCTGGGCTTCCAAGCTCCATTTCACGACGGCGCCTTGTTATTATCATAACTATATGTTGGGTGAACTGTTCGCATCTCAACTCCATCACTACATTGTTCACAAGGTTCTGGCGCTTACGTCGGATCGAGGGGTTAGTTATGTGGGGCAAAAGAAGGCTGGCGAATTTCTCCGAGAGAACGTATTCGGGCCGGGAGCCATTTACCATTGGAATCACATGATTCAGCGCGCGACGGGCGAAGGATTAACCCCGAGGTACTTTGCCGAGCAATTTGTGAAATGACAGCATCGGTTCCAATGTTCATGGTCTTGGGGCGTCCCATCCGGAGATTGAACTCTCCACGGGCAGGGACATCAAAATGACCTACCTCATTGCCATATTCGCATATTTATTGGTTCTCACCGGGATTGCGATATACAAATCGCGGCAGATTAGAACCGGCGCCGATTTCTCGGTAGCAGGAAGGTCCCTGTCGCCCTGGATTGTTGTTTGCACGATGCTCGCTGCCTGGATTGGCACAGGGTCAATTGTCGGGAATGCGGGGCAGGCTTATCGAGATGGACTGGCCGCGTTCATCCTCCCTGTGGGCACCTTCATCGGAATGATACTCCTGTCACTCGTAGCCGGCAAGGCTCGGAGATCGGAGGCTGTTAGCGTTCCTGAGATCGTTGGAAAACGGTATGGTCCCGCGGCGAGGTTGTTGTCTGTAGTTGCGCTCATCATTGCCTATATGGTGATCGTGAGCTATCAATTTAATGCCGGGGGCATGGTTCTGGAAGTAATCGCAGGCAAAAAGGAGCCTATTGCAGTAAAAGTCCACGACGAACTCACGAAATCCCAAGTCGAAAAGGGGTACCTGCAATTTCAACCCGATAGAGGCTGGAGGGGATCAACAGCCATCACCTTCCATGTTCGGGAAGGCGACAGTTGGTCAAATCGCGTCCGAACTTTTGAAATCGCTGTCGTGGCTCCGAAAGAGATTGCCGCTACCTCGATGAAAATCGAGTCTAAAAAGGTCAAGAATCGTGTCGCCATCAAGGAAGGCAGCATGGCAAAAGTGGTGTTCTGTGGCTACGGCGAGCACGTGGGCAACAGAACAAAATTGTATCGAATTGGCTCGCTACCCGAGCACGGCAAGCTTGTCCTATCGGAACCGAGGCTGACAGCCGGAAAAGCCACCGTCATCGCCGCCATTTTTATCATCATCTATACGATGTCGGCAGGATTGCTCAGCCTCGCTTTCACGGACATCGTAACAGGGACCATCATAACTATCTCAATGATTGTCGCTTTTCCTGTGCTGTTGCACAAAGCCGGAGGATTCAGCGGGATGCAGGCGGCATTCGCTGCCATGGGCGACAGACCGCATCACATGGAGTTCTGGGGTGTATATTCCGGAACGAAACTCATCAACTATTGTCTTCCCGTCTTCCTTCTCGTGTTGGGCGACGCCAACCTATACCAGCGGATTTTCGCCAGCAAAGACGCAAGAGGAGCGAAAACGGCTGTCACTGTAATGATTTTTGCGGCGATGGCGATTGAACTTTTGATTATCGCGGCTGCTTGGGTTGCGGCGAGCATGATACCGGACCCGGAGAATGGGAAGTACGTGCTTATTTACGCGGCGAAGCATTTCATGCCATTAATCTTGGGGGCACTTTTCCTGGTAACGGTCGTTGGAATCATCATTTCGACGGCGGATGCATTTCTCCTGGTCCCGGCGACAACCTTTATCAAAGATGTTTACCTGACTCACGTGAATCCGAAGGCTGCGGAAAAGAGAATCGTTTTTCTGAGCAGGATGCTCGTGCTCATGCTCGGCTTGATAGGCTATTGGGTTTCGCTTGCATTTGCAGAATCTACAACGGTATTTCAGAAAGCGCTCTATGCCTATACAGTTTATGGCTCTGGAATCACGCCATGTCTCGTCGCTGCAATGTTCTGGAAAGGCGCCACAAAACAAGGCGCCATAGCTTCCATCGCCTCCGGAACGGTGGTCACATTAGCTTGGAAGGAAATGCGATTCCTGAGGCGTTGGCTTCCAGCTTCGATTATGGAATTGGACGCTGTATTGCCCGCAATTGCCTTGTCCGTGGCAGCTCTGATCGTCGTCAGCCTGGTCAGCCGGCGCCGACAAACCGTGAAAGAGGAATAGGAAGTGCTTCCTGCGAACGTTTACATGGAAAGACGTGAGCGATTGAGGCGAGCTGTACAAGCAGGACTGATCCTTCTACTCGGTCATGACGACAGTCCCATGAACTACGGAGACAACCCATACCCTTTTCGACAGGACAGCTCGTTTCTCTACTATTGTGGACTCGACTCGCCGGGGCTTGCTGCCGTCCTTGATGTCCAGGAGGGGACGGAGACCCTATTTGGCGACGAGCCGACGATTGACGACCTTATCTGGAAGGGACCGCAGGCGAGCTTGAAGGAAAGATGCGAGCAAGTCGGAATCCATGAAAGCGCGCCGCGTGGTCAACTCGAGGAAAGACTGAAGAAAGCCCTTGATCAGGCGAGAAGGATTCATTTTCTTCCCCAGTACCGGCCGGACAATGTGCTGAGACTCAAGCAGCTTCTGGGGATAGACGCTGCGGCAATTCCCCCTTGCGTCTCCGAGCCCTTAATCAAGGCTGTCGTGGCGCAGAGGTCAGTAAAATCAGTGGAGGAAATTCGGCAAATTGAGATGGCGCTCGATATTACTTATGAGATGCATACTCTCGCAATGAAAACCTCGAGGCCCGAGATGTATGAAAGGGAAATTGCGGGCGCCATCGAGGGTCTTGCCCTCTCGAGGGAAGCGCGACTTGCCTTCCCTACCATCTTCTCAAGACAGGGACAAATACTCCATAATCACCTTCATGGAAATGTTCTGAAAGAGGGCGACCTTGTTGTTCACGATTCCGGGGCAGAGTCTCCCCTGCATTATGCGAGCGACATTACGAGAACCATTGCCATTGGCGGGAGGTTTACCGAGAGACAGAGGGAACTCTATCAGATTGTCCTGCGGGCGCAGGAGCAAGCCATTGACGCAATCAGACCGGGCATTGAGTTCAGAGATGTCCATCGCACTGCTTGCGTGATTCTGGCCTGCGACCTGATAGACCTTGGCTTGATGAAAGGGAACCCCGAAGAGGCTGTGCAAGCGGGCGCGCACACCCTATTTTTCCCTTGCGGCTTGGGGCACATGATGGGCCTCGATGTCCATGATATGGAGGGCATCGGCGAGGACTACGTCGGTTATACCGATTCCATTCGGAGGCGTCCCGAGTTTGGCTGGCGGTCGCTGAGGCTGGCTAAGGCGCTCAAGCCGGGGTTTGTAGTAACGGTGGAGCCAGGTGTCTATTTCATCCCTGAGCTAATAGACCGATGGAAAGCGGAACGAAAATGGTTGCAATTCATCAACTACGATTTGGTTCTTAACTATAGGGATTTCGGCGGCGTAAGAATAGAAGATGACGTTTTGGTATTGGAAGATGGGCACAGAGTGCTCGGCAAGAGAATCCCAAAGACGATTGAGGAAGTTGAGGACATGTCAGCCTGCTGAGAGGAACCCTCCGGGACCCCAGTGTTCCTTTCACCCCATAATCTGCAAGTTGGCCGGGACACCGGGCGCTCGAGGCTTGCCTGAAGTAACGCGAGAAGGAATGCATGACCACGGGAACGGTGTTTGACATCAAACGTTATGCAATCCATGATGGACCCGGCATCCGGACAACTGTTTTTCTGAAAGGATGCCCTCTGAGATGTCCGTGGTGCCACAATCCGGAAGGTCAAAACCCGAATCGGGAGACTATGATCTCGGTAATCCGCCGCAAAGGGCCCGGTCACGCCGACGGAACCGACGTAGTTGGCAGGGCGGTTGACGTCCGTGAGGTTATGGAAATTGTAGAAAGGGATATCCTGTTTTTTGATGAATCGGGCGGCGGGGTTACCTTGTCGGGGGGCGAGCCGCTGATGCAGCCGGAATTTCTCCGGGGACTTCTCGATGCATGCAAGAAGAGGGGTATTCACACATGTCTTGACACGTCCGGTTACGCAGCCCCCGACGTGCTCGCCTCCGTGGTTGAGGAGGTTGACCTTTTCCTGTATGACGTTAAGCTTATGGACGACGCCCAGCATCAAATCTACACGGGAGTGTCAAATCGTATGATTCTCAAGAACCTCAAAACGCTTGATGAGCAGGCAAAAACAGTCGTTGTCCGTTTTCCTGTCATCTCTGGGATAACCGACACAGAAGAAAACGTCTTCGGGATTGTCGAGTTCATCGTCTCGACGAAAACAATAAGGCACGTTTCGCTCCTTCCCTATCACACGATAGCGGCGGAGAAATATCGAGGGCTGCGCCGGAAAAATGCAATGGAGGGCGTTCGTCCGCCGTCGGACGATGCAATGACAAACCTCCGAACACGTTTTGAAAGCTGCGGCATCCGGGTCACCGTAGGAGGATAGGAATGAACGAGAGGATACAAAGGCTCCGAGAACAAAGTGTCAGTCGAAAGCCGTGCATCTGCCTCGAACGCGCAATCCTAATTACAGATTTCTATCAAGGCGATTTAGCAGAAGAAGGGTCCATCCCTGTCAAGCGGGCGCTGGCATTCAAGCATATTCTCGAGAACAAAAGGCTATACATTGGCGAGGGCGAGTTGATTGTCGGGGAGAGAGGACCGGAGCCTAAAGCGACTCCCACGTATCCCGAAATATGTATTCACTCACTGAAAGACCTTGAAATTCTGCATTCTCGGGAGCGAATTCCATACGCGGTGGATGATGAGACAAGAAGGATATATGAGACCCGCATCATCCCCTACTGGACAGGGAAATCCATGAGAGACCGCATCTTTCAGGAGATGTCCGAGGACTGGAAGGCGGCGTATGAGGCCGGGGTCTTCACGGAGTTCATGGAGCAGCGGGCGCCGGGACACACCGCGCTGGGAGACAAAATCTACAGGAAGGGCTTTCTCGACCTGAAGGAGGACATCCGTCGAAGCATGCAGCGATTGGATTATTACACTGATCCAGAAGCTTATGATAAGAGCGAGGAACTCAAGGCGATGAGCATCGCGGCCGACGCGCTGATGCTTTTTGCCAGGCGCCATTCGGAGAGACTTCAGGAACTCGCGGAAAAAGAAAAGGAGTCGAGAAGAAAACACGAGCTGGAGAAGATGGCGGAGATTTGCGGAAGAGTCCCTGCCCATGCCCCGCAGACGTTTTGGGAGGCGCTTCAATATTACTGGTTCGTGCACGTGGGCGTGATCACAGAAGTAAATCCCTGGGACTCGTTCAACCCGGGAAGACTCGACCAACATCTATATCCCTTCTACAAACGAGACATAGAAGCGGGGATTCTGACCGAAGAGGAAGCAAGGGAACTGTTACAGGCCTTCTGGATCAAGTTCAACAATCACCCGGCGCCACCGAAAGTCGGCGTTACCGCGGAGGAAAGCAGCACCTATACGGACTTCTCTCTGATCAACCTGGGCGGGGTAAAGCAGGACGGCTCGGATGCCGTGAACGAGCTTTCTTACGTTCTTCTGGACGTCGTCGAAGAGATGCGGCTCGTCCAGCCCAGTTCGATGATTCAACTCAGCAAAAGGAACCCCGATCGCTTCTTGAAGCGGGCTATTCAGATAGTAAAGACAGGTTTTGGACAGCCCTCGGTTTTCAATACGGATGCCATCGTGCAGGAGTTGATGCGGCAACGAAAATCCATAGAAGACGCGCGGTGCGGTGGGGCAAGCGGGTGCGTGGAAAGCGGCGCGTTCGGAAAGGAAGCCTACATTCTAACCGGGTACTTCAATCTGCCTAAGGTGTTGGAGATCACGCTGCACAACGGAGCGGATCCGGGAACGGGCAAAAGAATCGGCGTCGAGACTGGGGAGCCCACCTCATTTCGCACATTTGATGAGCTGTTTGCGGCGTTCAGAATCCAGTTGCGGCACTTCATTGACATCAAGATTAAGGGAAACAACATCATTGAGCGCCTGTACGCGACGTATGTGCCCGTACCTTTCCTATCGCTGCTCATTGACGATTGTATAGAGAAGGGGAAGGATTACCACGACGGCGGTGCGCGGTACAACACGAGCTACATTCAAGGCGTCGGGCTGGGGACGGCGACGGATGCGATGACATCGGTGAACTATAATGTCTTTGACGAGAAACATGTCACAATGAAAGAACTGCTCCGGGCGCTGGAAACCAACTATGCCGAGGACGAGAGCCTCAGAGACCGCTTCTTATACGAAACGCCAAAATACGGCAACGACGATGATTATGCCGACGAGATAATGAAGCAAATATTCGACGCGTACTACGATGCCGTTGATGGGCGGCCAAACCCCCGAGGCGGCTGCCACAGAATCAATCTCCTCCCAACGACCGTTCATATTTACTTTGGGCGGACGGTCGGGGCGCTTCCGGACGGGAGGAATGCGATGGAGCCACTCTCGGAAGGAATTTCACCCGTTCAGGGAGCGGACCACAATGGACCGACATCCGTTCTCAAATCGGCGGCGAAAATGGACCACATCAAGACGGGAGGGACACTCCTCAACCAGAAGTTCTCTCCTCAGCTTTTGTCTGACGAAGATGGGATCACAAAGCTCGCCCACCTTATCAGGACGTATTTCAGGATGGACGGCCATCACGTCCAATTCAATGTGGTAACGGCGGAAACGCTGCGTGAGGCGCAAAAGCATCCGGAGAAATACCGAAACCTGATTGTACGGGTTGCCGGCTACAGCGACTATTTTGTGGGGCTTGGCGCGGACCTCCAGAACGAGATTATAAAAAGAACCGAGCACCGATTGTTTTGACGAGGCGACGGCGGTGTCGGAACGCAATGAAACAGCGATGTCCCCGCGAACGGGACCAATGCTCTGGTGTATGGCGCGTCCGATAACCTCTTCGCTTGGCACGGTGGCGGGTTTGGATTCCGCACGGAGGTCATGGGATGGTTTCCCGAGGCGAAGACGAAATCAGGTTTCGGGGGACGCAGCCGACTGCGTTGGCTTCGTCATTAAGGGCAAAAGCCAGATGCAGACAAGTCCAGCGCCGGCGTCGAGCATCAAGGTGGCGGGGTATCCCCAGGCCTCGATAGCCCTCCCTTGCCATATAGCGGAATACCAGATGACAACGTTGAGCAGCGCCATGTAGGCGGTGAATTGGGTGGCCGCAACTGCTGGCGTACAAATATCCATGAACAGCGCCGTGCGTGTTCCGTACATCAAGCCTTGAAAGACCGAATAGGCGATGTTCGCCGCCCAAAAAGAAGTGATAAGAGCTTGTGGCGGGAGGGGCCGGCTCGGCATGCGGGGGTCTATTGGCATGATCCATTTCTTGCCGTACATCACTATCGCCAGGTAAACGGTGGCAATGGCCGTGCCCACCAAGTACAGCGCGAGCATCTTCCTTCGCCCAAATCGGTCAGACAGAAAACCGCCGACGATGCACCCAGCGGCCGAGATGATTGTGGACACAAGGGCGAGAACAGCGATTTCCGAATCGCTCAGGCCAAGTTCCACTGCTAAATTCGACTGAAGCGCGAGGGAGAGAGAATACGCCCCTGCGGGGAGGAGAGCGAAGAGAAGCCCGACACGTGCTGCCCGCGTTCCGAAGAACGCCTTGACCGCTTTCACAGAGTAACTTCGGATCTCGGCAGCGGCGACCGCAAACCAGGACCCGGGCGACGCGGACACTTTGCCCGTCTTCGGCTCTCGCAGGTTCAGCGACACAAGAGAAGTAACAGCCAAGATGCATGCGGCGACGAAGAAGAACGTGGTATTGAACCCGACATATCTCGCCAGGAGCAGGACGCCCGATCCACCAATCGCCTGTCCGACATAGGCTCCGGCGAACATCAACCCGTTTGCCAGCCCGCGTTCCTCTTCCTTGAGAACACTGCAGGCCAATGCGTCAATGGCGACATCCTGGGTCGCGCTGAAAACGTTGAGGACCATGATCAACAACGTGAAGAGTTTTATCTCCGTCGTGTAGTTGGTTGGCATGGCGACCATCAACATGAGGACCATCAGGAGCTGCGTCGCCACGATCCACGCCCGACGCCGCCCAAGCCGGTCGGAGTAGAAAACGTCAACGAAAGGCCCGATGACCCACTTCCAACTCCAGGGCAGATACAGGGTTCCGACAAAGACCCCGATGGCAGCCGGTCCGACACCCTGGCGGCGCATCTGCGTCGCTATGGCGGTCGCCGTGAACCCAAGGGGAAGTCCCTCGGTGAGGTATAAGCAGAAGAAGGCGGCGAATCGCCGGGGCTTCGTGGCAAGTAAGTTTGGAAACCGCATCAGGTTAATGCTCCTTGTTCTTACACTTCAGGGCGCAATCGGCGTTCCGGTCTATCTCTTTGAGGGTGTCCGCTTTGTACGCCTCGCAATCGCGCCGCTGGTGGCGGCATGACGCGTCCTGTTGGCGTGAGAGCCTTGGCGGCGGCTCCTTCGCTCTCTTTGGCATGGAAATTTCGCGTCGCCCGACGAGTCCTGAATCAGTCGCCTTTCTGTCGTGCCGCGCCCAGGCTAATAGCTAACCCCCTTCTTGACGGCTGTCAACCAGTTTGATTGCAGAAAATCGGCTTCCCTGTGAGGCTCCATTGTTCTTTGTGCGGAAGATTGAGACAATTGCCTGAATTGGGCGGGTTGAGTTATCCTCGCTATGAGAAGAGGGCGAGGTCTCTGCGTCGAGGGAAACGGGACCTGGATGGGAAGCTTTCTGGCGCAAACCGCGATGCAAAAAGGATATGGTTGTTCAACCAAGAGGGAGAGAAACGGTGAGAGTCCCCTATTTCACAGTGGTCTGTCTTTCTTCGATTGTGCTGTCGGGGGCCCCGAGTTCCTTGCAAGCACAAGGCACGCGCTCGGACTACGAACGCGCTAACAACCTCCGCAAACTGACGGAGAACAAGGTATTCAAGGCGAGTGTTAAACCGCGCTGGTTCGCCAACAACAGTCGCTTCTGGTATCGCAATGACTTGCCCCAAGAGGCAAAGGAGTTCATCGTCGTGGACGCCGCCAACGGGACTCGCCAGCCTGCTTTCGACCATGCCAAATTGGCAGAATCCCTGTCCCGCACGACCGGCAAGGAATACACCGCAACTCAACTGCCGATAGACGAGATCGAATTCCTCGAATGTGAAAACGCGGTCCGATTCAAGGCGGAAGGCAAAGCGTGGAAATGTGGGTTGGATGACTACTCGTTGACAGAGGTCGAGTCCTCGGAAGCGCCGACGAAAAGAGAGAGCAAGAAGTCGCCGCCGCCTCGTCGGAATGAATCACCCGACGGCAAGTGGCTCGCGTTCTTCAAGGATCACAACCTTTACGTCCGCGACCTCGACGAGGGGGAGGAATTTTCCCTCAGCACGGACGGCAATCCGGAAGACGAATACTCCGGGAGGGTTTTCTGGTCGCCGGATTCAAAAAAGCTCGTGGCTCTCCGCACGAAGAAAGGGGACAACCGTAAGGTCTATTTCGTCGAGTCGTCTCCGAAAGACCAACTTCAGCCGAGGTTGCACTCATTCACCTATCCCAAACCTGGCGACCGCATCCCGATTTCCATGCCCCAACTCTTCGATGTCTCTGCGAGGAAGCACATTCCCATGAGCAATGAGCTCTTTCCGAATCCGTGGAGTGTGAGCGACTTCCGATGGGACAGCGACTCCCGGCGGTTTACGTTCGTTTATAACCAGCGCGGGCACCAAGTGCTGCGAGTCATCGCGGTTGATGTTGAGACAGGGGCGGCCCGCGCTATCATTGACGAGCAAAGCGATACATTCATTGACTACGCTCACAAACAGTTCATGCACCGCATTGACGAGACGCGAGAGATCATCTGGATGTCGGAGCGGGACGGCTGGAACCACCTGTACCTCTACGACGCCGAGACGAGCAGCGTAAAAAACCAGATCACAAAGGGGGACTGGGTCGTCCGCGGCGTGGACCACGTGGACGAAGAGAAGCGGCAGATCTGGTTTCACGCGGGCGGCATACATCCCGGTCAGGAGCCTTACCATATCCATTACTGCCGGGTCAATTTCGATGGCAGTGGGCTGCTTGTTCTCACGGAGGGCGAGGGCACGCACTCGATTGAATACTCCCCCGACCGGCTCTTCTTCCTCGACACGTGGTCGCGAGTGGACATGCCGCCAGTGATTGAACTGCGACGCTCCGAAGATGGAAAGCCCGTCTGCGAGCTTGAGAGAGCCGATTGGTCAGAGCTTCTCAAGACCGGCTGGCAGGCGCCAGAGCGCTTCGTTGCCAAAGGACGCGACGGTCAGACCGACATCTATGGCGTCATTTACCGGCCGACGACCTTTGATCCAAACAGAACCTACCCGGTCATAGAAGAAATATATGCGGGACCGCAAGGCTCATTTGTGCCCAAGCGTTTCAGGTCTTACCATGGCCCGCAGGGGATGGCGGAACTCGGTTTCATCGCTGTCCAAATTGACGGTATGGGGACATCCGACCGTTCCAAGAAATTCCAGGACGTTTGCTGGAAGAACCTGGCCGACTCCGGCTTCCCCGACCGCATCCTCTGGATCAAAGCCGCCGCGGCGAAATACCATTATATGGACGTCACGCGCGTGGGCATCTATGGCGGGTCAGCAGGCGGGCAAAGCGCCCTGCGCGCGCTACTCGCCCACGGCGACTTCTACAAGGTTGCCGTTTGCGATTGCGGCTGCCACGATAACCGAATGGACAAAATCTGGTGGAACGAACTCTGGATGGGCTGGCCCGTTGGCTCGCATTATGAGGAGCAGTCGAACGTGACCCAGGCGCACAGGCTCGAAGGCAAATTGCTGCTCATCGTCGGCGAGATGGACAAGAACGTGGACCCCGCTTCCACCATGCAAGTTGTCAACGCCCTGATAAAGGCAAATAAGGATTTTGACCTGCTGGTGGCGCCGGGGATGGGACACGGAGCCGCTGAGACACCCTATGCCAGCCGGCGCCGCCAGGATTTCTTTGTCCGGCGCCTCCTCGGCGTGGAACCGCGGTCAAGCCCCTAACGTCCAAACCGTTGCCGCCCTTCGCTCTCGCCGTATTTTTGTGCTTATGAATGCAGCCGTCGAGAAACCCCGCCGCCTTCACTTGACGCCAGCTTCAACTGTCAAGAAGCACGCTGACCATCAGAGGCTCGAAGTGAGGGACGAGAACGGTGGGCCGTCTCCTGAGCATGAGAGACCGACCGGAACCAAGGTGAGTGGGACGAGGCCCGTGCCGCGGCAGCGCGCCGCAGACTGCTGGGTCCGCGGGTGGGCTCATCACTTCAACTGAACCTTGTAGAACTTATTGGAGGAGGCTGTGTCGGGGTCGGACCAGATTGTCATTCTGCCCTGGGATTCCACGGTCGTTTCCTCGTGCCAGAGTTCACGAGCGAGGCTGCTGCACGACCAGATGGAATAGCTGGCGCCGGGCTGGCTGACCCAGGTCACCTGCACCCCTCCTTCCGTCACCTGAATGATCTCCACGATGTCGAACACGGTCGCCTCGACGACCTTGACGGTGCGGGTCTTCTGGTTCGCGGGGTTGGCGGAGGAATCCACAACGTTGTAGTAGAGGAGATAGGTTCCGGCGACCGTATGGTCAACCGAGCCAGTAACGACGACGTCCCACGTCAGGTCATAATCGTAATTGTCGGTCGCGACGTAGCCCGGTTCCACATAGGGTGTCCCCAGGTCGAGGACCATGAAGCGTTTTCCCTCCAACGTGATCACGGGAGGGGTCGTGTCCACGACGTTCACCGTTCGGGTTCTCTGTTCGGCGACGTTGCCGGAAGAGTCTGTGACGTTGTAGTAAAGGGTGTACCTGCCCGGGCTTCTGTGATCCACCGAGCCGGTCACGAACACCTTCGAGGTGATGTCGCCGTCGCCGTTGTCTATGGCGCCGTAGCCTGGCTCCGTGTACCAGGTCCCCACCTCCAGCGTCATGGGATTATCCCCTGAGAGCGTGATTACCGGCCGGGTCGTGTCCACAATGTTGATTGTCCGGGTCTTCTGCTCGGCGTAATTCCCGCTCCAGTCGGTTACGTTGTAGCGCAAGGTGTAGCTTCCGACGGCGGTAGGATCCACGGAGCCGCTGACCACCACGTCTGATGTAACGTCGCCCTCGCAGTTGTCGGTCGCGGTGTAGCGCGGCTCAATATAGGGAGTCCCGACTTCCAGGGTGATCTGGTTATCGCCCGCCAGAACAATCACTGGAGGAGTGATGTCCACGACGGTAACAACTCTGATCTTCTCTTCCGCCGCATTCCCGTTAGAATCCTTCACGTTGTATCTCAGGGTGTAACTGCCCGGAGCCGTGTGATCTACTGTGCCCGTGACCACAACGTCCAGCGTCATATCCCCATCGTAATTGTCCGTGGCGGTGTATCCCGGCTCCGAGTAAGAAGTCGCGCATTCCAATCTCATGGTATTGTCGCCCAAAAGGGTGATCACCGGCGGCGTCCTGTCCACAACATTGACGGTCCTCGTCTTCTCTTGGGCGGGGTTCCCAGAGGAGTCGGTCACGCTGTAATGAATCTTATAGCTGCCGACGGTTCTGTGGTCCACGGAGCCGGTTACAAACACCCTCGAGGTGATGTCGCCGTCATAGTTGTCCGTGGCGCTGTAGCCGGGCTCCACGTACCAGTTCCCTACCTCCAGCGTCATGGGATTATCCCCTGAGAGCGCAATCACCGGAGCAGTGGTGTCCACCACGTTCACCGTGCGGATTTTCTCTTCAGCGGGATTCCCGGACGAGTCCTTGACGTTGTAGCGGAGGGTGTAGCTCCCCAGCACGCTGGAATAGACATAGCCGCTGACGGTCACCCACCACGTAATGTTTCCGTCGCAGTTGTCCGTCGCCGTGTAACCGGGCTCGGAATACGAAGTTCCCGCCTGGAGCACCATCGAAGTATCGCCATACAAAGTGATAACCGGGGGGATGGTATCCACGACTTTGACTGTCCGGGTTTTCTCCTCGGCGGCATTGCCCGAGGAATCGCGGACATTGTAGCGCAAGGTGTAGGTGCCGGGCGTGGTGTAGTTCACCCAACCGGAGACCACTACCCAATAGGTGATGTTGCCGTCCACATTGTCCTCTGCATAGTACCCCGGCTCATAGTAAGCCGTCCCCGCCTCAAGAGTCATCGGATTCGCGCCCGACAGAGTGATCATCGGAGGGGTCGTGTCCTGGGTCTCGTCCGCTCCCACGTCCATGCTCATGGATGCGCTAACGCACGGTTTCGAGGCAGCACTGTCCGGGCCAGCGGCGCCTTCCATCCAGTCCTCGACGGAGGAGCAAGTCGGCGTGCTCGAGGAAGGAAGCGGCGTGTCCCCACGAGCGGAATTACCCCCGAGGAGGCCGTTCAGAATCGTCCCCCAAGGCCCATCCTCCCGCCCGGCATTTGAATCGGACCCTGCCGGCGCAGTCGCCACGCACCAATCTGCCCCAGTCAAGCCCAGGGGAATGAAGACAAGGGCGAAGAGAAATATGGCGAAAAGAGTGGCTCTGAGCATCGTTGCGCCCCCTCCTATCGCGGTGATCGCCTTCGGTACCTTTTCACGGATGACCAGCGATGACTCTGGCCTGGTCAACAGGAAACGAGACGACACTTCCCACTGAGTCAGAGGATAACCCACTTCTGACCCATACGCAACGCCCGAATTCGGGAGGGGTGGCGATGGAAGCCTTCTTTCGCTGGCGAGTTCCATTTTGATAGAATGCGTTCCGTGTACGCCAACCGGTGGCTGAGTGGAGTATCCGAACGACCCACATTTTGCTCACGGCATTTCCAGCGGGGTAGGGTGGGTGCAGTGTCTGGTGCTGAGGTGGGCAGGCGGGCGGCGCGCTGCCGCCCAGCCACGTCACGATTATCATTCATAGTGGCTAACCCAGGGACAGGCTCTCTCCCCCAGATTCCATGGCGTCCAGCAGACTTTAGCGAATTGTTCGCACTGCGGCCTGGCAGCAGATAACAGGAGGACCGGATCATGAGAAATGGTTTCCGTTTTGACCTTGCGGTCGCCGTCTCCCTTTTCGTATTCCTTTTCGCTCCGCCTCTCTGGGCGGAATTCGACGAATACAATTTCGACACACCGGAGAATATCGGCGACATGGTGTTCAACTTCTTTCATCACTCTTCCGGAGGCAACCTTTTGGACGACGGACTGAGCGTCGCACTGGAAAACCTCGGCTACACATTGCACTCCCGCATCGGCGAACAGTACGTTTATGGGAACAATTATACGGACTACCGGCACTGGTACAAGCGGTTCCAGCGGGAGCTCGGCGTCAAGCTCAGCGACAAGTACTATCGCTATGAAGGTCCCGGGGTGAGTCCGGTCCGGGAGATTCCGCCCGACGACTTCATGTTGGCGTGGTATGAATATCGCGCGGAACAGATGGACATCATCATGTTCAAACCATGCTATCCCGGGTCGTCTGTGTCCAGCTACGATACGGTTTACAATGCTGAGGGAAGCGTAATCGGCGGCACCCCCTACTCGGACAACGGCGTCAATAATTTCGTCTATCTCAACTCCACGGATTCCGTAGAGGACGGCTACACAGACACCCACTGGAGTCATGGCGACTGGAGTGGGGCGGATTCCTCCCTGGCCCAACTCAAGGTCGCGTACAGGGGAATGTTGAACCTCTTTGTGGAGCATCCTGACCTTCTTTTCATCGCCATGCAGGCGCCGCCGATGTGCTATCTGTCAGACGACGAGGCGCACAAGTGCCGCGAATTCGCACGCTGGCTTCGAGAGGACTGGCTGCACGAATACGACCCGACGGGCACCGACACTTTTGAGGACTATCCACTCACGAACGTCTGCGCCTTTGACTGGCACAACGCCATCGCCTGGACGAGCGATGATCCCGTCCTGGACGCCGAATACGCCTGGTTTCCGGTGGGAGGTTTTCCCGACGAGACGCTTGACACCACCGACTCCGAGGAGCTTGGCAGGAACGCGGGGAACGACGACCACCCCGAGCCATGGCTCAACCACCGCACCGCCGTGGTCTTCTGCGGCGGCACTGACAGTTGGAGTCAGAGCCACACCGGCATGCCCCAGCGTTCGTACTACCCGTGGATCAACGCCATGGTCAACCGCTGGAAGAACGGTCTGGCGCCGCTTTACCCGCCGAGCATCACGAGGACCGAAAACAAAGTCTCGCTCACGTGGCAAAGGTTCGGCAACGGGCGATACTCCGTGCAGTGGACCGAGAAGCTGGCTGGCGCAATCTGGCAGAATGCTCCCGGCGCCTGGCCCACCACGAATAGCGGTTGGGAAGGCGAAGACATCACCGGCATCGGCGAACGCTACTACCGGGTCACGTCTCAATAGCCGCAGTCGCTCACGAACGTCGCTCACGCGGGGACCACGAGAATCCGGACTCCGCGGCGCCGAGTTTCAGAGCAGAACTCGAATTCCCTGTTCTCTCGCCAAGTGGCGCCAGCGTCCCACAAAACGACGCGGCAGCGTTACCGCCCGAGGTGCGCGATTCCTTCACCGTACGATCCTTTTTGCGTCTTGGTGTTTCTGTGGTTGTCACGGCGTCCTCGCCGCCAGGGCACGAAGGCACGATGAGCGGGAATGCCACATCGAAAGCCATGTGGATAACGGCTTGGTTGACCGAGTTGTTGGGCGGAGCATGCTTTTGAAGCAGAACATAGGGTGTGCCGATAGCCACAGCTCTCGCAACACGAGAAAGGAATTGCTGGTCGCCAGCGAGGTAGTATACTACATGCAGAAAAGAGGCCTACTCCTTTCGGAGGTTGATCCAGTCCGGATGAGCACAAGGATCCGTCCATGATCGGGCAAGAAATCTCCCATTACCGCGTCCTTGAGAAGTTGGGCGAAGGCGGCATGGGCATCGTCTATAAGGCCGTCGAGAGCATTCCCCCAGTGCTCACATTGAAGGACGATGGTTTCATGACCCTGGAAATGGGGAATGGTCCCTACAGCGAGCCAGGGTACACAGCCGAAGACGGCGACGGCGGAGACCTTACGAGTGCGGTGGTCGTCGAGGGGGCTGTGGACCATGCAAAGCTGGGCGAATACAAGTTGGTTTACAGAGTCAAGGATTCCGCAGGAAATGAAAGGAGGACGACCAGAACCGTCAGGGTCGTGGACACTCGGCCCCCTTATACAGCGAATCCTTCACCACCTAACGACGCAGAGAACGTTCCCATCGGCGCGGCGATCACCCTGCATGTCAAGGATGACGGCATTGGAGTGGACGCGAAGACAGTCACGATGACGGTGAACGATCAGCCTGGGAACCCTGAAATCACCGAAAGCCAGAATGGGTATCTGGTTTCTTGCGACCCAGCCGAAGACTTCCAGGAAGGACAGACCGTGACGGTGATGGTCGAGGCAACAGACCTTGCCCGCAACCGCATGGAAAAGCAGGCGTACAGTTTCAAGACGGGGCGACTCCCCATCATCTCATCTCAACCCAAATCTACGACGGCGGAAGTGGGGAATCCGGTTACGTTCCATGTTGTGGCTGCGGGAGGCGCATCGTACGAGTGGATGAAAGACGGTAAGAAGATCGAAGGCGCAGTTCAGGCCGAATACACGATCTCGTCGGTCCAGAAGAGCGATGAAGGCAACTACGTATGCGTCGTCGGCAACTCCGTGGGAGCCAGAGAGTCGCAGGCGGCGACCCTGACCATAAACGATCGAGAATTTGATTTCGAGGCACTCTGGAAGGGCTATTCGGCGGACTTTCAGGACGCGAGCAAGTTCGCCGGGCACTACGCCAGACCAGAACAGGATCTCCCGTGGTACAAGGCTCAACCCGGAGTCGTGGCTGACAAAATAGAAAAAGAGGCATTCGATCGTCTGGGATATGAGGGTGGAAACATTCTTCTGAAAGTGGAATTGGCTGTTTACTTCAGGATGAAGGCCCCCTTTGAGCGGCGGCTGGCGCCCGAAGGATTTTCGGAGGTTTGGGTGATAGACCCGAACACCAGCAAGATAGCGGAAGTCCGAAAGCCGTAATGGGTCGGTCCCGCGTGGATTGGGCGCATCCAGTTCCTGTCGCAGATCCTCATCCCCGCACGTCCCGGGCGCCGCGTGCCCCGTCTTCGCTTGACTGAAGGCTCACCCCATTCGACTCGATCCTCTCACCCGCGCCGACAACCATCCCCTGAGATGGTAAAAGACGCCGCTTTCGCTCAGGGAGCTACTACTGAGAACGCTTCTGCCGCCACTCGCTGGTGAGGCTCCTGAGCAATTCCACAGGCGGTAGGCCGTCGTGGAGGACAACGCGATACCGAAGATGCAGGGGCTTCCCCTCCTTCAGATTGACCCGTCTCGGGGCCACGATGCAGGGGTTGAGCATGGCGATAGGAGCGAGGTTGTGCCAGGTTGTCGGCGGATTGTCCGGGTGGTCGAGGACGGCGATCCCGATGGTCTTGCCGTTGGTCAGCTCCATGGTGTAATCGTACCAGTCGGCTGCCGGCCAGTCGGTTTCGGGTTTGAGGTAGTGAGGGTCTGGTAGTCTCACCTTTCCGTCGGGACTGGTGTACGCGCCTTTCCCCTCCTTTCGTGCTTTTACACAGAAGCCGCCAAAGGCAGTCTGATCGAGGGTGACGTCCTGAGTGGGCGTCAACTGATAATCGAGGTCAATCACGTAGCATTTCTCTCTTTCGCAGGCATCCACCTTGAGCAGCTCATGAATCATCGGCTCGTCCTCGACGAGCCAGTCGTTGCGAATTTCGAGCATAGCGTGGCCTGCGTCGGCCTTGACAAGCTTGACGCTCCGGTTCTGAATGGCGCGGTCCTTTGTCGGCGCCCACTCGCCCCACCCCCAGAAGTCCGCCTTCTTCTTGCCTGTGATCGAATGCCAGGCAAGAAAGACTCCCCGGTGATGACGATGGTCGCTTGGAGCGAAGTCCACCACCCGTTCTCCGGACGGTGTGTTCACCGGATAAAAGCACCAGACGCTGTTCGCTGTCAACTCACTGTCGGCGGGCTTTTTGGTCATGTACCGGAAGACAGTTCGCCCGTCCGGCATCTTCAACACCATTCCGTATTCATCGGGACTGAGAGTAAAGGTTTTCCCTGCTTCCTCTCCTGCAGCGGCATCCCCGTGCCATCCGAAACCGACGAACAGAAACAGCGCGAGTGCAACCGCGCTCCTGACTCTTGCTATCTTCATCGCGCACCATCCTTCCGCACCGGACTCTTGTCTTTAGTTCCCAACTCGTCATCAGTCGTACCATGCTCGCCACGAGGGATAAGTTTCCTCCGGCGGCAGCCTGTGTTTTCCTACGGGAGACGGCGTCGCTCCTGTGTTGTAGAAGACGTACAGACCACCCTTTCCGGAAAAAACGACATCGTTTCTGCCATTCTTATCCATGTCGGCGATATTCAGCTTCATCCCCACCGCGGGGACAAAGTTCGGCGGCGGGTTGATATTCTTCTCGCTGGGGTAATACGGAAGATGGTTGAAGGCCAGAAGATGCCGCTCGAACTTCCCACCCCGAATGTCGTACCAGAACGCGAAAATCGGCTCCTGCCAACTCACGTCCCGCCCATGGTGGGCAAACAGCCGCTTCCCACTCACCAGGTCCGGCCTCCCATCGCCATTCAAATCGCCCAGCGCCATGGTGTGGAACTGACCGAAATCGGTCTCGATCCAGTGCTGCGTGAAGCTCCGCTTTCCTTTGGCATCAACCGACTGCTCCAACCACGCCAGACCGTACGTGTGCGCGGCGCCGATGATGATGTCGTTGAGGCCGTCCTCGTTGACATCGTGGATCAGGATCGGGTGAGAAGCCGCCGCCCCACCAACCGCCACCGTGAACCTGTAATCCGCGTGGAAGGTCCACTTCTGCTCCGCCGGTTTCGCAGGCGCCTCGTACCAGCCAACCGGCGTCACAATGTCTGTCCGACCGTCGCCGTTAATATCCCCGAGGCCGTTCCCGTGAGTCTCTCCTTCGGCGCCGATGACGTGCTCGATAAACCACGGCTCTCGGCCAATCGCTTCCAGCCATGTCATCCCCTGCCCGGGCACCAGACCCCAATGGTTACAGAGGATGTCGTCGTCACCGTCTCCATCCATATCTCCGTGAATGACTCCCTCCATGCTCCTTGCAGAATGAATCCTCGTGGCCTTCCATTTCCCATCTTTCTTGCCCGGATTTTCGTACCAGAAGGCGCCCTTCATCCGCATCCAACCCGAGCTGACGATGTCGGTCCGCCCGTCGCGATTGACATCCATAGCAAACTCGCTGTTGTTGTCGGTCTCGGGACCGTTGACCTCGGCGCCGTCGCGGAAGCTCTCGTGTTTGGCCCAATCGGGGGCTTCGTACCAGTTGCGACCCGCCGCGATGTCGAGGTCGCCGTCGCCATCCGCATCCAACACGCTGCAACATTCGCTGAACGGGCCAAACCAGTAGCTGTGATTTGCCGGATCGTGAACCGGCCCGTCAATCTGGACCGGGACGAAAATTGGCTCGGCCGCGTGCAATCTGATGGCAGCCACCACCAACACTGCGACCCATAGAGTCAACCGACTTCTCATAGTCACGCTCCTCTGCTGAATTTCTACTTCATCGTTTGCGTTGTCCTTTGGGAGTCCAGTGTCACGAACCGAGGGACAGGCAAAAACGGGATCACTGATAGGAAAGACCATAACGCGCGCACGCCCCGCAGGCAACCTCCGACTCCGACAAATTGAGATTGTGCCATAAGGGCGCTGGTTCGTTGCGAAATCGGGCGTGGCGGGAGGAGAAAAGGGTGATTTTTCGGCTGATCCCGAAGCGGGGCAGCCTGCCTGGGCTACCAGGGGTTGACGGTTGTGTGCGAGCAAGAGTACGGGTGGATTGAGTTGGGCATTCGGCGACAAGGCGGACCGGTCTGCTGCAGGGGAAGGGGCTCCAGGGGGTGAGCTGTGGGGACAGTACGGGCGTGGCGCCCGGGCGGCTGCAGCGCGTGAAGCTTCCGGAACTGTTCTTCATCGGTGCGCATGGGGCAGCGCACCCGCTGACCGACGAGCATCATCAGCTCTTCGAGATCAAAGATCCCGTAGTGGTCGCCGGAGACGATCATGCATTTGTGTCGGGTCTGCGCCATGGTCTTGAGGCGGTACCGGCGGATGCATTCCTGGGCAATCTCCTCGCCCTCTTCACTGTGGTAGGCCAGCGTCATGTTGAATCCCGCCTTTGGCGGGACTTCAGATCGCGGTTGCTGCAGCTCTCAATCAGACTGCGCAGGTCGTAGCGGTCCACGACGTCCCGGGGGGTATGAACACCGAGTGACGTCAGGAACACCTTCTCCTCTCCGTGAGCCAGACGCCGGGCCACTTCTTTCTGGTTGCACGTCAGATGCTTCCAAGACATGTACCGACCCTGCCCCCCAGCCGCTTGCGATTGCCCTGATTGGCGGCACGCCGCAACGCCGCTGCCCTTTTCTTAACCTTTTTGACGCCTGTATTCATCTCGAAAATCCCCCACGGTGCGAGCCGCTTCCACCTCATGGATACGCTCCCGCATCTCGGCATTGAGCCAAACCCACGCCGCCCGGGCCCGGCGGAAACGACCGTAGTTCTCCGTCAGCCGTTTCACCTCGGCAAGATACCGACGCGGCACGTTCCAGGCGCGGGTCTTCCCTTCCACGCTGGCCGAAAGCTGCCAGCAGGTATGCTTCTGACCCCGGGCGCACTTGCACCCCCGCTTCCCGCAGGTGCGTTGCAGTTCGATCAGCGTGCCTTTCAGCAGAGCCGACCGCTCCAAGAGCACCCGTTCCACCGCCTGCCGTTGCCGAGCCAGTTGCGCAATGCGCTGCCGCGCCCGACTGATCTGGGATAAAGGGCTCATTGTTCTTATGTGTTATGATATCATAATGCATATAAGAGCCAAGAGAAAAGAAGAGGAAAAATCAACTTTTTCCCCAGTTCTTCCCCCCAACGGCTCAAAAACGCTCCCTTTCCCTCGGACTCTCCCCCATCTCCCCTTACGGCAAAACGTCAGTTTCTACAGGGAAAGCATGCTGCCCCGATTGCTGACAACCGATGAAGCGGCGGGGGTGTTGAGGATAAGCAAGAACACCCTGAAGCGCCTTATCGCCTGCGGGCGGCTCGCCTCGTGCGGCTTCCGGGGCTGGGGGAAAGAGCTTGCAGGGTGCTTATCGCGGAGCCGGACCTTGAGCGGTTCATCACAGACAACGCCTCGCCCGTGCGCGAGGCTTTTTCCGAAAACACGTACACTTTTCGAGGCCAGTGCGGCACACAGGAGAGGTCGCGGAAAAGTCCTAAGGTACGTGCCGGGGATGGGATTTGAACCCATACGGGGCTTGCGCCCCAAGGGATTTTAAGTCCCTTGCGTCTGCCAGTTTCGCCACCCCGGCTGCGGGCTCCTAACTGAAATGTTATCAGGTTGGCGCCGGAGGGTCAATGCCGAGGAGCACAGCGGGGGTGGCTGTGTCTTGGTGGAGCGGATGGATGAATCCATTGGTCGAGAAGCCCGCCTGAAAGGCGGCTGGGGGAGGGGACGCCCTTTGGTTGACCACCAGCTGAAGCAGGTAGCTAACGGGGGATGCCGGCTGGAAGCCGGCGAGGCCCCTTCCTCCGGCCCCACCGGCCACGACGATCCTCCGTCAACGGCGCAAACCTACGACTCTTGGGACGAGCCGACGTGCCGAACAACCGAAATACAGCCACACCCGAGCACATCGGGGTCAGCGGGGTTCAGGGGCGAACTCCCTGGTGACGCTCGTTGGGGTATTCACGGCATACAACGGATTGGGCTTCGGGAGCGCCCTGTCGCAGATGTTCCCGTCGGAGAAGGATCGCGTACGATTCGGGAAAGGACGCCTCCCCAATGGGGTCGGTTAAGGGGGGCGGAGTCAATGGTGAAATCGGTGAATCGGTGAGGGCGGCGGCGAAGCTCCGCACTACCGCGAGAAGTCGAGGCCTTTTAGGCCCTTCGAGACGGTAACTTCCAGTTCGTTTCCGCCATTCTTGCGTCGGACGATGATGGCTTCGGTTCCGGGCAAGGACTCGATCAGCTTCATGCCTTGTTCGAGCCCCATGACGGAGACGGCGGTGGCTAACGCGTCGGCCCGCGCGCAATTCTCGGCGATCACAGTGACGCTGCAGAGGTCGTTCGAAATGGGTTGTCCCGTGCGCGGGTCCATCAGGTGGCAATATCGCTTGCCGTCAAGGACGAAGAAGTTCATGTAATCGCCGGAGGTGGCGACAGCCTTGTCAGATATGTTGAGCACGGTCAGGTAGCCGGGTTTTATCGGGTGGAGAACGCCGATTCGCCAGGGTTTGCCCTCTTTGTTTTTTCCGATGGTGCGGATCTCGCCGCCGATTTCGACAAGCGCGTCGCGCAGCCCCTTTTCCTTCAGAAGCTCTATCGCTTTGTCAACAGCGTAGCCCTTCGCAACGGCGCTGAGGTCAAGCTTCACCTCGGTGTCGCTTTTCATAACAGTGGAGTTCTTCTGGTCGAGAGAGAGCTTCATATAGCCGACATGCGACAGGGCCGCACGAATCTCTTCGCTGGATGGCACCTTCGGGTCTCTGACGGGCCAGAAACCCCACAGGGTGCATAGGGGTTGAACGGTCACATCGAAGGCTCCTCCGCTCAACTCGGCGACTCTCTGCGATTCCTCAAGCACAGCGAAGGTCAGCGGGTCAACTCGGGTCCAAACGCCCGCGGGACTTTCGTTCAGACGAGAGACGTCGCTATCCTTTTTGTAGTGGCTCATCAAGGCGTCTATCTTGTGGACTTCGGCGAAGGCAGCCTTGACGATGGACTCCATCTCCTTCTCGGACATGCGAGTCGAGACAGCGGTAATCCGGGCGGTGATGGGACCCATGACGGTGTCTTCCATCCGATAGACGGCCCGGCTGCGGGCGCTGGACTGGCGAGGAGCCCAGACAGGAAGCGGCGGTTCCGGGGAAAGCGAAGTTGCGATGGCGAGCGAGGAGACACAATCCAAACCGAGAGGTCCCGCAAGGAGAATCAAGAACCTTCGAAAAAATGGCCTCATTTCTGGACTCCCTATCAATATGCGAGGGTCGCGTGAAGAGGTGGAGGAAAAGGGCTTTTCAAAGTCCCTTGTGCTCAGGCGCCGCCACAACACGATTCACCTTCAAGCGAACTGCGTGCAGGCACAACCGACCTGCGGCGCGATTTCTAAGCCAAGCGGGGACAAAGCAAGAGAAACCGAGACGCAGCGGCGACTCAAAACTCAAGGTTCTCCGTCCCTTCTTCCTCGTCGAAGCCTACGTATTCCGTGTCCGAGCGGACATCGCAATCATGGTACTCTGGACATTTGAGGCAACCGTACTCCGATTCGTCGAGAGGATGTTCACACTCCTCAAATTCGGGACATAGGTCGCAGCACATCAGATAGATCAACCTCCGTAAGCACAAGTTCTGGTCATAGGGTCATTTGCACGGGTGGATGCCTTGCGCTCAAAGGCGCAGTAGGGTCTCATCCGCATCAAGTGACTCAAGGGCGCCCGCAGGGTCGCAGGGCCTGCGTCGCACAGGACGCAACGCGACCAGCAAAGTCGAGGGCTGCAAACGCCCTCCTGCTTCACAAGCGAAGCAGCTCCTCCCACGACGGAAGCAATGCAACCGCCCGGAAAAGTCGGGCGCAATTGCGGCACGCTTATAAGGAAAAGCTCTGCGGTGTGTCAATAAAAAGGTGAAGTGAAACGTAACGCCTCAGTCTCAGGAGGGGACTCCCCGCAGAGAGCGCAGAGGACGGACGTCCGCGGCATCCCGCCTTTGGCGGGACCGTGGGTGCTCCGCCAGCTATGGGCAAGATGCCCATGCCACGTTTCTCCGACGGGCGGTGCTCTCTCTGCGATCTCGGCGTTCTCCGCCCTGAAAGTCGGCGCCGTGGGGCCGGGGGCTGTGGCTACCGCTGAGAGGTGGGAACGGGGTGAACCCCATGGGTCCGGGAAGCCCGGCTACAAGTGGCGCCGACGGCGCCACTGAAGCCGGCAACCATCGCCTGGGGGCCTGGTGTCGCAGCCCCATCATGCCGATCTTGCACCAGGCGATGGCTCGCTCATGCGCAACTGAAGCATAACGATGCCGCCACCATTTTCATGGTCTCGGGCTGAACGAAGTTCATGGGCGACTGCGCTTCCATCCCCTTGGGGGGGACCCCGTCATTCCCGATGACCTCCACCTATCACTAAGGGGCTACATTGAGAGGTGACCGGTTACTTCAGACGCAAGCCCAGGAATGGGGCGAAGCCAAGGCGGAGTCCTTATGGTCGCCTATGTCTGCAAGCCGCCCGTCAGGGGCCGCATTTCCCCCTGAGCTTTTCGGCGACGAGGGCGCCGAGAGCAAAGCACCTGGCGAGGGTTTCGCCATCGGGCACGTATTTCGCGTTGATCGGTTCGCCGACCAGCTCGATCTTCATCTCGGCGAGCATATTTCCCAGTTGCTTCACCGCTTCGCCGCTCCAGCCGTAGGAGCCGAAGACCGCACCGATTTTGTTCCGGGGCTTCAGACCCCTGAGATACGTCATAACGTCCGCGACCGTCGGGAAGATCGTGTTGTTCATGGTGGGTGAGCCGACCAGGAGAGCGCCGGCGTCGAAGACTTCCGTGGCGACATCGCTGCGGTGGCAGGCATCGAGGGGCATGACTTTGACGCTGACCCCGCCGGATACCAGTCCGTCGCATATCGCCCGCGCCATGAGGGCGGTGCTCTGCCACATGGTGTCGTAGGTGATGACGGCCTTCATGGTGGGCTTCTGAGCAGCCCAGCGGGAATAAAGCTCGACTATTTTGTTAACGTCTTTGCGCCAGATGGGGCCATGGTCCGGCGCCATCGTCCTGATTGGGATACCGAGCTTCCCAAGCTTCTCCAAAAGCCTCGTGACGAAGGAGGAAAACGGCAGGAGGATGTTGGCGTAGTATTTGGCGGCTTCGTATTCGAGGGCCTGGCTGTCAAGCTCATCGTCAAATCTTTCGGTGCTGGCGAGGTGCATGCCAAAGGCATCCTGCGAGAAGAGGAACTGCTGCTCCGCAACATAGGTGAACATGCTATCGGGCCAGTGGAGCATCCGGGTCTCCATGAAGGAGAGGGTCATGTTCCCGAGGCTGAGGCTCTCGCCGTCCCTGACCGCGACGATGTCATGGGAAGTGTGGAAATGCTCTCGAAGAGCCTTGACGCCGTTCTCGGAAGCGAGGACTTTTTGAGGCTTAATTCGCTCGATGACCTCTGGGAGGCATCCCGAATGGTCCATCTCCGAGTGATTCGAGATGATGTAGTCAACCTTCGCAGGATCAATGACCGAGGCGATTCGGGAAAGCATTTCATCCTTGAAGGGCGCCTTGACCGTATCAACCAAGGTGATTTTGTCGGCGAGGATGAGGTAGGCGTTGTAGGTCGTGCCGCGGCTGGTGGCGTAGCCGTGGAAATTTCGCAGGGCCCAGTCAATGGCGCCCACCCAAAAAATGTTCTCTGTCACCTGGGTTGCTTTAAATGGTCCGCTCATGAAATCATCCTCCTAACTTTGAAACCGCACATGGACGCCGGTCAACACGGATCGTGCCGAATCTGTCTCATCTACAGTCAGGTCAACCTGAAATGGCCAGAACAATCTTGCCGAACTGCTCGCCGTTCTCCATCCGAGCGATGGCGTCGCTGCAACCGTCGAGAGGAACAACCGAATCAATCACGGGCTTCAGCTTCGCATTGGTGACCGCGCGAAGCATCTGCCGGAAGTCCTCGTGGGACCCCATGGTGGAACCGAGAATGGTCAACTGGTTCCAATACACTCTCCGCAAATCGGTCTCCGCTATTGCGCCCGTCGTAACGCCACAGAGAACGATTCTCCCGCCCCGACGAACCACGGCAATGTCAACGGGGAAGGTAGCTGCTCCCGTTGTATCCACGGCAACGTCAACGCCGCGCCCCTCGGTGATTTCGTGGATGGCGGCGGTCGGGTCGGGCGCAGTCCTGTGGTTAACCGTGTGATCGGCGCCCAGCTCCTTTGCGCGGGAGAGCTTCTCGTCGGATGACGATGTCACGATGACCCCAGCGCTCAGGAGCTTGGCGAATTGAAGGGCCGCAAGAGCGACTCCGCCGCCAATTCCATGAATTAGAACAGTCTCGCCGGGTTGAAGCCCCGCCCGAGTCATCAGCATTCTCCAGGCGGTGAGATGCGCCAGAGGCAAAGCGGCAGCTTCCTCAAAACTGAGCGTGGGCGGCTTCGGATGGACGTTGGCGGCAGGCACGGCGACCCGCTCGGCGAAGGTCCCCGGGCGCGACATGCCCAGTATGCCAAACGCCGGACACTCGCTCTGTTCCCCACGCTGGCAGTACTCGCAGACCCCGCAACTGAGACCCGGATTTAGAATGACTTCATCCCCGACCGAGAAGCCACGGACGGCCGGACCGGTCTCTACGACGGCGCCCGCGCCATCTGAACCTAACACGTGAGGGAAGAGGAGGACCAGCCCGGGGCGCCCTTTGCGCACCCATATATCGAGATGATTCAGCGCCGCGGCGCGAAGTTCAAGGACGATTTCGCCTTCCGCCGCTTCTGGATTAGGAATCTCCTCGATGTGAATAACGTCGTGTCCGCCATGCTCACGAATGACCGCTGCTTTCATTCCGTTTCTCCTTCCGCAAAAATGGGTGAAACCACAGACGAACGCGGATTCACGCAGACTACCGGCCCCGTCGCAGTGCCCGCCGGGGCGCCGGACCGGTCAAGCTTAAAACGTTTTGGCTTTCTCACGAGCCTCTGCAATTGCTTCGTTCACCTTTTTCTCGGCGACCTGGGGACCACCCAGGAGCGTCGGCTCGACCACGATCACACCGATCTCCGTGAACCCAATGAACCGCAGGATAGTCTCCAGGTATGGGCGCTGGAAATCGAACGCAGCGGCGCCGGTGCCGGGCTTGTATTCCCCGCCGCGCGCCAGAAACAACATAACCGGTCGCCCGGTCACCAATCCGGTGTACCCTTTCTCCGAAGAATAGGCGAATGTGTAGCCGGGTTGGACGATGACGTCGAAATATTGCTTCAGACGATAGGGTATGGTGAAGTTCCACATGGGCGACGAAATGACGTACTTGTCGGCTTTTTTGAATCGCTCGATTTCAGAAGCGACGGCTTCCCAGGCATTCGCTTCCTCCTTGGTGTGAGGCTCGCCATGGAGAATGCGGTACTTTCCCCGCGCCACAAGGCCGAGGAAATCCGGGATACGGTCTTTCCCGAGGTCGAGGGTGTCAATCCTGTCGCCCGGGTGGGATTCTCGATAGCTTTCCAGGAAAGCCTGCGCCGCTCGAAGAGAGTACGATAATTCGGGCGTTGCGGTTGCCTGAATGTGCAGAAGAGTTGCCATGGTCATTCCTCCCGTGTTTTGCCAAAAACTTGCGACGTTCCGCTGTCTGTGATTTGACTCCGTTTCTCTATCCCCGGCCGAACTGCATTCGTCAGCCTGCATTAGCAATTGACCTGTAGCGCATCGCACGTCCGCGCCCGAGCGAACGATCGAAAACGCTTCAGCCCAGGGCGACGTCAAGAACCATCATTACAATGAATCCCACCATGAAGCCAAGAGTCGCCAGGTGAGCGTTCCCGCCGTGGTGGGATTCGGGCACCACCTCCTCAACGACGACAAAGATCATGGCGCCCGCGGCAAACGATAGGGCATAGGGAAGAACCGGCTTCGCTGCCATGACCGCGGCGGCGCCGAGCACGCCCGCAATCGGCTCAACCACTGCCGACAACTGCCCATACCAAAAACTCTTCAAGCGAGACATCCCTTCACGACGAAGCGGCAATGAAACCGCCAGGCCCTCAGGGAAATTCTGAAGGCCGATTCCGATAGCAAGCGCCACTGCCGCGCCGAGAGTGGCGCCAGAGAACCCTGCGGCAACGGCGCCAAAGGCAACCCCTACCGCAAGCCCCTCGGGGATGTTGTGCAATGTTATCGCCAGAACCAGCAAGATGCTCCGCCGCCAGGATGTCGGGATGCCCTCGGCCTCCTCCATCGAAAAGCCCGGATGGAGATGCGGCAAAATCAGGTCAATGCCTCGCAGGAAAACAGCTCCCGCGAGAAATCCGACGGCAGGAGCAAACCAAGCCGGAAGACTTCTGCCTTTGGACATTTCGATCGCCGGAGCGAGGAGCGACCAATAACTGGCCGCGACCATGACCCCGCCCGCGAAACCAAGCATGGCACCAAGGACCTTCTGGCTCACTCTCTTGAAAAGGAACACCCAGGCCGCCCCCAGCGCGGTTACGCCCCAGGTGAAGCATGTAGCCAGAAGAGCCTGAACGACAGGATGAAGGTCCCGCAGAAAAGCCATTCTCTCAATTCTGATTTGCGCTCTTGCTCAAGCTCGGCTGCTGGGCGTCGGCGACGAGCAGATGAAAACCCATGCCCGAGCTTTGCCGTTTCTATCCGCCAGCGAACACGCCGTCCTGTTGCAGCGAAGGCCTTTCAGGCAAATCGCTCCAGAGTCGCAGACATCGCTTCCTTATCGAGGTCTCGCCCAACGAGCGGTCCCTGACGCAAAACGGAAGAGTTCTCCTCGAACGGCGGTCTATTGTTTCGATAAATAATCCCGACGGGGATGCGGTCGCCCCACTCATAGGCGACCTTCATGGCGGCTTCCCAACTCGTGGGGTCGTGATCCTCCGGCAAAACGTAACACCGCCGCTGATACCATTCCCACGTGTTCACCTTGTTGAACGAAGGACATGGTTGAAGTATGTCAACAAGAGAGAGGCCCCGGTGGGCAATTGCCTGCTGGATCATCTTCGCCAAATGGTCGAGCATTCCGGCGAAGCTCCGCGCGACAAATCCGGCGTGCATAGCGACGGCCACTGCGACCGGGTTGAAGGGCTGGGCGAAGACGCCCTCCGGCTGAGCCTTGGTAACGAAGCCGACCTCCGAAGTGGGGCTCGCCTGCCCTTTCGTCAAGCCATAGACCTGGTTGTTGTGAACGAGGAGCGTAAGGTCAATGTTTCGGCGAATCGCGGCTAAGAAGTGGTTTCCGCCTTCGCCATAGGTGCAGCCATCGCCGCTTTCGACGATGACGACGAGCCGGGGATTGGCGAGCTTGGCGCCCGTCGCCACCGGGAGGGAGCGCCCGTGAAGACCGTTGAAAAGATTGGCATTCAGGTAATGCGGGGCCTTTGCCGCCTGCCCGATGCCGGAGACGAAAAGAACCTGGTGTGGCTCGATCCCGCTGGCAAGGAGCGCCTGCTTGACGGCTCTCAGAATACCGAAGTTTCCACAGCCGGGACACCACGCCGTTTCATATTTTCCGTAGTCATCAATGGTTACCATTTTGCCCTCGTCTTGAGTTACAGCTCACGAACGATTGATTCCGGCGTGAAGGGCAAACCGTCGCACCGGAGGATTCGCCTCTCGATGGCAAAACCGGTCTCACGGCGGATCAAGCGTACGAGTTGACCGGTGGCATTTCCTTCCACGCAGGCGACCTCCCCAGCCTTTTCCAAAATCGGGACGACCTGGTCGGTGACCATGGGCCAGACCTGCGAAAAATGGAGCACCACAACCCGACGCCCCTGCAACCTCAGGAGAGAAGCTGCTTCGCAGACCGCGCCTTTTGTGCTCCCCCATGAAACGAGCAAGAGTTCAGGATTCTCGTCGCCACGGAACTCGGGCGGAGTAACGTCCTGACGAATTCCTTCCAGCTTTCTCAACCTTTTTTGGACCATCCGCCGCCGGACGGAAAGGTCTTCCGTTATGTGCCCGTCTTCGGTGTGCTCGTCGCTGTCGGTGACGACAAGGTGTGCTGTCAAACCGGGAAGGAGGCGAGGTGAGACGCCGCTTTCCGTGAACGCGTGCCTTCTGTACGGGCGCGAAATCGCGTCCTCCCCTACTCCGGGACGAACGGGCGAGAGGTCCTTCAAGTCGAAGGGCGCGACCGCACGATAGGAATCGGCGAGGAATTGGTCTGTCAAGATGAAGACTGGACTCTGATACCGCTCGGCGAGGTCAAACGCCTTACGCGTCAGATAGAAACACTCCTCGACGGTACCCGGAGAGAAGATCGCCCGCGGAAATTCGCCGTGTCCGGCGTGGAGGACGAACTCGAGGTCCGCCTGCTCCGTGCGGGTCGGGAGTCCGGTTGCTGGGGCGGGGCGCTGCCCAACGACAATTACGACGGGCGTCTCGGTCATTCCCGCAAGACTGACCCCCTCGACCATCAACGCAAATCCGCCGCCAGAGGTCGAAACCATGCTCGGGGCGCCGGCGAAGGAGGCGCCCAACGCCATGTTGATGACGGCAATCTCATCCTCCCCCTGCTCGACAATCAAGCCCAGCCGCTTTGCTTGTCCGGCAAGATACTGCCCGATGGAGGTGGAGGGAGTCATGGGATAGAAGGAATAGAACCTCAGCCCGGCGGAAAGGGCGCCCAAGGCAATCGCCTCATTTCCATTCATCATCAGGCGCTTTGGAGGATTTTGAACGGACGGCAGCTTGCTGACCCTCGCTGGGCGACCCGCGCACCACTGAAACGAACTCCTCAACGCCTGCTGGTTCTCTTCTGCGGCTTTGGGGTCCTTCTTCCCGAAGTACTCCTCCATCGTGCGGGAGAGGAGGTTTTCGTCGAGTCCCACCGAAGACGCAACGACGGCAAGCGCCACAATGTTCGTGGACCTCCGGGTGGAGAGCTCTTTGAACGGAACCTTCAGGCAGGAGTCATCCGTGAGGCCGAAGGCTTCGTCAACAATGGTCAGCCCGTCGGGGACCAGTTCCTCTCGATGGAGCTTCACGGTCTCTGCATTCAGCGCGACGAGGAGATCAACGGGCTCTTGAGGAGCGACGATTGGGTCTGTGCTGACACGGACGGCGAACGTATTGTGCCCGCCGCGAATGCGCGATTGATAGGTCTGAGTGACAACGACGAAATAACCGGAGCGGACGAGGCACCGGGTCAGCAATTCCCCGACGGTGACCAGCCCCTGACCGGCTTCTCCGCCCACAAGGATGTTGAACGTTTTACTTGCCATGTTGTCCTCCGGGAACCGTTGAGAACCCGCGGCAGACTTTTCGCATGGACCGCTGCGAGCCGCCCCGATTCTAAAACACCGCCGTGCAAGTTCAGCCGTGAATGCGCCTCGCCTCGTCGAACCGACGGGCAACTTCGTCCCAGTGAATGACGTTCATGATGGCCTTCACATAATCCGCTCGCCGGTTCTGATAGCTCAGGTAATAGGCATGCTCCCAGACATCAATCACGAGCAAAGGAATGGCGCCGCACACGAGCTGGTTCTCATGCTTCTCAACCTGAAGCACCAGCAGGCGTCGCCCGACAGGTTCGTAAGCGAGAATCCCCCAGCCGCTGCCCGCAACGGTATTCGCGGCGGCGACAAGGTGCGCGATGAAGGCATCGAGGCTGCCAAACTGCGCCTCGATCGCGCCCGACAAGGCGCCCGCCGGCCTGGCTGGCTTCGGGTGAAGGTTGGCGAAGTGGAGCGTGTGCAGCAGGTGCCCGGACCCGTGGAACGCGAGCGCACCGGATAGAGCCTGGACTGCCGCAAAGTCTCCTTTCTTTCGAGCCTCCTGCAATCCGACGAGCGCTGCATTCAAGCCCTGCACGTAGGCAGCGTGATGCTTGTCGTGATGGATGGTCAACGTGTGTGCGTCGAGGTGCGGTTCGAGAGCGTCAACCGGATAGGGCAGATCGGGGAGCTTGTAGGGCGCGATGCTGAGAGCTTCCGATGTTTCGGCTTTCGCGGACCTCTCCGAGAAACTGATCGCGGACGCCCATGCGGCGGAGGCGCCAAGCAGTCTAAACACGTCGCGACGAGATAATGCTTCCATGTTCCCGTATCCTCCGATTCGAATAGCTGACCACGCCTGAGGCGAGAAGGGGCCGCCCTCAATTCAGCGAGGCCAGCTTCTGGCTCAAGGTGGTGATGTGCCCCATTTCTTCCTTGATTATGTCATTGATCTTCCCCTTGCCGAACTTCTCCGGGACCAAATCTCGGATACCGAGGTAAAAGACGATGGAGTCTTTCTCAAGCCCGATGGCGGTGTGGAGAATGTCCGCGAGACCCTCCTCTCCGGTCAAAAGCTCGGAAGGGTCGGTGCGCACGTCAAAGACATATCCATCCGCCATCGCTTGGAGGTACATCGCCGCCTCCCCTTCGGGGTCGAATGTGATGGAGATGCGCTGTTCCGCGGACAACTGCGCCCGCATGGCGGCGAAAGTCTTCTCGTGCTCGTCTTCCATGGCGGCGAGATCGAGGAGGACACGCCGGACTTCCGCTTCGTCCGCCGTTCCAGCGACTTTGCGGTAGAAGTTGGCGCCGTTCCTCTCGATCTGCTCGGCCATTTCGAAGATTTCGTCTGCATTGAAATGGATGCTCATATTCACTCCTGTTAACCTGAGAACTCCCTCTTGCCGAGTTCCCGATCGAGCATGATCAACCCAGGGCCGGAATCGCCCACGAGCTCCAGCGTCTGGACGGTCTTGGAGGTGTTCGCTTCCTCCTCGACCTGCTCGTTCACGAACCACTGGAGGAGCACGCTGGCGGGCGGGTCGCTCTCGTCGTCGGCAAGTTTGACAAGTTCATTGATCTTCCCGGTGATGAACTGCTCGTGTTCATAAGCGTCCTGAAAAGCTTCCAGAGGCGAAGACCAGTCAGTCTTCAGCGGGGTAAGCGGCAACAAGGTGACCCGCCCCTGGCGGTCTCGGATGTGGTCGAAGAACTTCATGGCATGCCCCACTTCCTCTTTCGCCTGAACGCGCATCCACTGCGCCATTCCGTCGAGGTTTTGCGAGTGGAAATAGGCCGCCATGGACAGGTAGATGTAGGCGGATTCCAGTTCGTTCTTGATCTGCTCGTTAAACGCCTTTTCAATTCTCTCGTTAATCATGGTAGTCACCCCCTCCATAGACCGTGAATGTTACAGTACTCTCTTGCCGTGATCTGCGTTGCCTGAATTACAAAAGCGGCTTCAGGCGCGTCTCCGGGCTTAAGGAACTGGCGATAGACTTTTCCGTCGGCAATCACCTCAATCCACTCGATGTAGTGCTTTGGCTCCATCGGGTGAGGAAGACTGCCGACCTTGACCTTCACACCGCGATCCGTCTTTTCGATGACGGGGACATGCTTTTCGCGGGAGGCATCCACCGTATTCTCGACGAAAAGCTTCATGGGCTGGTCGCAGCAGACCAGCTCTCCTTTGCCCTCGTGGAGGACCTCCACAATATTGCCACAAATCTCGCACTTGTAAATCTGGAATCTCTGCGCCATTTTTTCACTCCTTTCCTACTCACGATATAGATGCCAGGTATTGCGCTGTCGCAGCCCGATTGTTTCCTGAACCGGACATGCACTGGGAGTCACTGTCTCTTCTCGCCTTGAATTGTCTCAAGCTTGAGCGCAAGCCAATCCGCCATGTCTTGAATATTCCTGCTCAGATACCAGCGTCCGTTGGCGAATACGCCGTAATCGGCGCCCATCATGGCGGAGGCAAAACGCGTCGAGTTGGCAAAAAAGAGCCACTGCTCAACCCACTTTTTCTCGATGGATTCATTGAAGATGCTATCGTTCTGCGCTGCGCATTTCGCGGCGCCCTTTTCCCAGGCTGTCTTCAGTATTTGCGTCGCGGTGAGGGTCATCTGATTGGTGGTCTTAATGGTGTTCTCGAAGCGTGCGAATTGTCCTGTCACCCACCCCTTGGCGTGGCACGCGAGGCAGACGTTTTGCATCGCCTCAAGCCTCTTTTCTTGCTCGTTCGCATCTATGAGGAACTCGGCGACCGGCTCGCCGGTGAGTTCGGTTGGCAGCGGCAAGCCTGCTTTGTTCTTGACGATGGTGGTATCAGGGGATTTGGGATGAGGGTGCGCGTAAATCAAACCGAAAATCCTCCACGGGAGACGATCATTCATGCGATGCGTCCGCTGTGCCACAACCTCGCCGCTCTCGCTCACGACAAGGCTGGCGTGGCACGCCGCACAGGTCGGAGCGGTGAAGTTCTCTCCTATAACCCACGGGACCGCGTCGAAGTTCCATTCGTCGCCCTGGGAAGAGAAGAGATTGCCGTGTTTGCTCACCATGTAGACTTTGTATGCGGGCACGTCCGGTCCCTCGTGGCACTCGGCGCACGTATAGGGCTTTCTCGCCATCTCGACGGAGAAGCGGTGCCGGGTGTGACAGGCAGCACAAGAGCCCATGGTTCCGTCGGGATTTAACCGCCCCACACCCTGATTCGGCCAGGCGGACAGGGTCGGAAACTCCATTTCGCCGAGAGCGGTCTCCCTCGTATGGATGCCCCTGACCTCCACGGCGGTCCCGTGGCAATAGAAGCAGGAATCGTGGCTGGTTTCGGGATCGGGCGCCGCGACGGCCGTCACCATCCCCCGGAAGGAATGAATGCCGTTAATCGAATCGCTTAGCTCGTGATAAAGGGAATTATTGCGAAGGTTGAGGTGCGCGTGGGACATCAAATTGTCCCGAAACTGATCTGCCTCCGTTGGATGACAGGTCGCGCAGTCGGCGGGAGTCACCACCACGTGCGTTTTGTAGCCGCCGTGCTCGAATGTATCTTTATGGTTTTCGGGATGCAAATTGTGACACTCGGCGCACCCCACGACGACGCCAGCCAGGTTTTCCGGCACCTTCTCAACGGAAATCCTCCTCTGGAGACGCTCCTTCTTGAGAGCTTCGCTCGGGCTGGTCATGGAATGAAGGCTCTTCCTCCAATCGGCAACAATTCCGGGGCTGACGGAATTGTGGCAGACGAGGCAGCTTTTCGTTTCTTTGCTGACGGGAGCGTCGGCGGTTGGGAGGCTTTCGTCGGCGGCGCATACCCTGACGATTGCGAGAAAAGCCAACGTGAGAAGGAGATTTCTCATGGTCCAAGCTCCTTTTCGCGGCGAATCCGCGGCAGGCGTGTCGTCAGAGTAACAGGCGCACGGCTTGCAGAGCAGCCTCGTAGTCCGGCTCTTTGGTCATCTCACTGACCGGTTCGACGTAGCGGATTGTGCCCTGCCGGTCCACGACGAAGACCGCCCTCGTCAACAACCGCAGCTCCTTGATGAGGACGCCGTACGCTTTGCCGAAGGAAGCGTCGCGGTGGTCGGAAAAGGTCTGGACCCTCGTCACACCGGCTGCTCCGCACCAACGTTTCTGGGCGAATGGCAGGTCCATGCTTATTGTCAGGATCACCACGTCCGGTCCCAGCCGCCCAGCCTCTTCGTTGAATTTTCGCGTTTCGAGATCGCAGACCGACGTGTCGAGAGAAGGAACGGACGCGATGATGCACACTTTGCCGCGGAACGATGAGAACTTCACCGGAGATAGGCTGTTGTCAATCACGACGAAATCGGGGGCCGCGTCGCCTTCTTTTATCTCATCCCCAAGCAAGGTCAACGGATTGCCTTTCATGGTCACGACATCTTTTCGCTCTTTCATAGGTTCCTCCTTTTGAACCTCTCCTTCCTCGTGGAACAGGAGGACGAGCGTCGCATGACAGACACCTGCGACGAGGGTCGCCACGGCGAACCGCCTGTGCCACTTGAACAAGAGCTTGCGGTTCTTCGGCATTAGCAGTCCGAGCAAGGCGGTTAGGACCGCCAGCGAAAGGGTTGCGATCCCGAATGGCACGACGAGGCTACCCCAGGAGACGGCGTGCGCGTGCCCCTCGTTGGCCAGGACGTGCCCGACCGCAGTGACGACGAGAATGAACCCGGAAATCGCGCTTCTGAACCCCTTCATGCTCTGGCTCCTTGCTCTATATCCTGCACGCCAAACGCCAGGCGCGACTATTTCGCTTCGGTCCGCGCGGGCAACAAGCTATCGAGCGCCTCCTCGTAAACCCTTTTCGGTTTTGACCGGGAGATGCTCCTCTCAAGCTTACCCGCCTTGAATATCCTCACTTCGGGAACGTCTGCGATGTTGTACTGACTTCGCAGACCTGGAAATCTGCCGAGGTTGACCGCAACGACAGCAACCCTGCCAGCGTATTGCGCCGCAAGCTCGTTGATGGTCGGTCTGAGCTTCTTGCTCGGCAGAGAACGGTCTGAGTAGAAGTCCACTACGACCACCTCGTTGCTTGCCAGCACCTGACTGAGGTCGTTTTCCGTTTTGAGTTCCGTCAAGTACCGCGACGGGGGCTGGTCTTCTCGCGGGCTGCCCAAACCCGACGCTATGAGAATTCCGATGACAGCTCCAATGAGAACCCCACCCGTGGGGCTGCCGGACATGGGTCAGGTGCTGCCGGCGGATTTTCCGAGGTGCCCAACGATTCCGCCAATAGCGGCGCCAATGATGGCGCCGAGGAGGTACCTGTAAATCATTCGCCCCACCCTTCGCCTATTGCAGGCCCATTGCGCTTCGGGCCAAACGGCCAAGCTCTCTATTTCGTCGCTCCATCAATCCTGTTTCAGGATGTGGTCGTCGTACTCGACCTCGAACCGCAACTTATGCTTCGCCTCTTCCTGTGCGAGGGCGAGTAAGGTTGACCGGAGTCTCTGATTGTCGGTCCTCGCCGCGAGGTCCATATAGAGCCGGAACGAGGATTTCTCCTTATTCATCGCCAGGATCAGTGCGTCCTGATATTCCATATCCGTCGCGGGCTGGACATCAACCAGGTAGTCCGCGACCTTGAGGTCCTGAATTTTCTCTGTTGCGGGCACCAGGACCTTCTCACGTTTGATGGCCTGAAGTCTTGCTTTGTGCCCCTCTTCTTCGCGCGAGAAATCGTTGAAGACTTCTCGCATAGGGGGCTTCTGCACCTTAGCCGCCAAGGCGGAGTAGAATCGAACGGATTCCTCCTCCCTGGCGACGGCGAAATCCAAAATTTCGTCTGCGGAGCTGAACTTACTCATCGTTTCCTCCCCGTGCTACGGTTGTTCGACCAAAGCCACAAGACCGAACCCCGCGAGCCTCGAAGCAAGAGGGACTCACCAGTTCTCGCACAACAGTTCAAAAAACGCCTGGGGATGGGCACACGCTGGACATTGTTCGGGCGCCTCGGCGCCTTCGTGGACATAGCCGCAGTTTCTGCATCGCCAGACGACGCTTCTCTTTTTCTTGAAGACGACGCCCGCCTCCACGTTCGCGAGCAGCCCGAGGTACCGTTTCTGATGCTGCTTTTCAGCGACGGCGATGGCATCGAACATCCTGGCAATTTCCTCGAAGCCCTCCTGCCGCGCGACGCTTGCGAAGGACGGGTACAATTGCCCCCACTCGTGTCCCTCGCCTGCGGCAGCCGCTCGGAGGTTCTCGGCGGTCGTCCCTATGATGCCCGCAGGGAACGCGGCTGTAATCTCCACGTCACCGCCCTGGAGGAGTTGGAAGAACCGCTTGGCGTGCTCCTTTTCCTGATTGGCGGTCTCCTCAAATATGTCGGCGATCTGCACGAACCCTTCCTTCCTCGCCTGGCTGGCGAAGAAGGTATAGCGATTTCTCGCCTGGGATTCCCCCGCAAACGCGGTCAGGACGTTCTTCTCGGTTTTCGACCCTCTGAGTCCCATGGTGTTTTACTGTCCCTCCTGCACCCAGTTTTTGTTTTCTGCGCTCACGCCGGAGCGTGCTGGAAATATCTTCCGGCAGGTATGCCATACGATTACATGCCCGACGAATTGCGCGGTCGAGCCGCGCGAAGCAATAGCCGCTGGCGAGCAGCACGCCCGGGAGCCTCGCATATTCGTAGTGTCGGCACAATTCCTCCGACACAGGCTCACTTTCTACCGATGGTTGCGAAGCTCTACTTCAGGACGCACACCGCCGCCGGCTCGACCAACCGAAGCGCGACACTCTCCGAAACTAAGAGCTCATAATCCCGACCGGCGGGACCCACGAAGGACGTCAGGATGTCCTGTCCCAGGACAATTGCTGCGAACTGCCGGCCGGAGGCCAACAGCACGCCGCCAGACTTGATCGCGGGGGCCTTGACTATGCCGTCGGTCGCCAGCAGTCGCAGGTGCTCGATCTCGGTCTTGTCGCCCTGGGGATACCGTCGGAACAAGAGATTGTAGAGCGATGGCGCCAGAGCCAGCGAATAGGGCCCATGAAATCCGACGCCGTCGAGAACGTTGACCGTCTGAATGAGCTCATCCACGGCGACGCCGACTTCCGTCCACGGCTTGAGCTTCCGCTGCTGCGTTCCCTTAGCGGTAAGCAATCCCTGGACACCGAGCGCCTTGGAACCGTGAAAGAGGAGGGCATCCTCTTGTTTTGCGCAGGCGATCGCTGCGGCGACCGCGCCCCGCAGATCGAAGGGGAGGCCCGTTTCCTCAAATGCCGCGATGTCTCGTGCGGACAGGCGAAACGAGCTTTGAATGCCAACGACCGGAACGGCGAGACTCGCCGTCACGGTCGCGCCTTCAACGGCGGTCTCCCCTACTTCCGACTCCGGACCGGGGATAGATTTCAGTCCGAGTCCATAGGGGCCCTCGACGTGCAAGACTCGCCGAGCGGACAACTGGCTTTTCGCGGCGCCCACAACCGCTTCATCAATTTTTCCCCAGACTTTTTCGTCGAACGGAGCATCTCCGCGATGCAGAAATTTCTCAGACATTGCGTATCCTCCTGATTCAATTTTCTCTTTCGGAGGCTTTGCAATCTTAGCCTCGCTGATTCTCCCAAGCCCCTCCTAAATAAAATGGACCTACTCTTTCATGTCGCCGACTGTGGGGACCTTCTTGCCCTCTGGCGAGGAAGGCTCGCCCTTTTTGACCTTCTCGGCGATGTCGTCCACCTCCGCGGCGCCGTCCGCGAGCCACTTCTCTTCGTCAGGCAGGAGAATCTTCAGAACGCGCTGGAACTCTCCCGCATGGACTCGTTCCTCATCCGCTATGTCCTGAAGGACCGCCTTCGCCAGTTCATTGTCGGCGGCGTCGGCAAGCGCCTCGTAGAGATGGACGGCCTCTTCCTCGGCAGAAAGGGCAAGGCGAATCGCCCGTGTCAGCTCGCGAACAGTGAGCTTGCGCCCGGGAACCACTCCACTAAATGGATTCAGGAATTCAGGCATCTCCGCACCTCCTTTCCAGAAGCAAAACTTTGGCAAATCCTTTTCGGCGCCGGATTCGTCTCGACATCAGGGAGCATCGCCTCCCGACAAGACCAATCCGCGTTCAACAAGAGCACGGGGTCGGCTCAGACAGAACGTCACGTTCGCAAAGCCGCCGATTGGGAAATTGCACCATGCCACGACTGCCGACGGCGAGGGAAGCGGCTTCGCACGCGCAAAGCGTGGCGATTACACCCCCGCTAACTCACCGCGATTGTCTTGCTCGACTCCCAAAGCCCGTGGATATTGCACAAGGCAAGGGCGTGCAGGCTTCCCGGCTTGTTGATCTTTAATGACGCTTTGACTTCGTGGTGCGTGTAAACGGGTCCCTTGTTCGGGCCGTCAACCGACTCGCCGTGCGCTGAAAATTCAAAGTGGCCTACCTCAAAGCTAAACTTCCCCCCTTCGGGATGGAAGAAAACAGAAATCCAGCGAATATGATGTTCTGTGGTGTTGGGATGAGCGATCTCCTTGCCAAGCGTTACCTTGACCTCGAAAAGCTCATCCGCCTTCACCTGGTCCGGCGCCTCGATGACCGGCACGTGCTTCTCTTTTTTCCAGTCCGCCTTTTGAATTCGCTCGCTCAAATCCGCCATGGTATTCCCTCCTTTCGGAAAGACACATTCCACCGTTCGGGACTGCATTGGCAAACCGCCTCGGACTGTGACAACCCCGACGGCCTGCTCAAGTTAGCGTCAAGAACGGTGAGCAATGAAGTTTCACCCCCCGACTCCTCAGGAGAATTTATGTTTACTTTGTAAACCTCCAAAGTCAATCTTTGGTTCCGAGGAAGATCAGCCGTTGCCGGACACTTAACGATTTTCCAAGGGCCCCGCGTCAGGGGACCATGAATGTCCATGGGTCCACTCGCCAGCACCTGAATAGTCGTTCCCTGCCCAAGGCGCAGGAAACATCCCTTGATTCGGCACTCTCCATCTGGATCAACCGTCGCTTCGCTTTCCTACCAATAAGGCAAGAATTGAAGTGAGCGCGGCGCCGCGCCGCATCATGCCCCGGGGGCAAATCCGGTTTTGACGCCTATCGAATGAGAGAGCCTTCTCCGTTTCTGGCACTTCGGACACAAGCCGATGAATTCCAGTCTGTGTCCGACGACCTTGTAACCGCACAAATCGCGGAGCCCGCGCTCAAGCCCCGGCATTGGCTCGAACGACACATCGTCCACTCGCCCGCACGTGATGCAGCGCACATGATAATGGGCTTCCGGTTCTCCATCGAATCGCCGCTGCACGCCCGCGAGATCGAGTCTCTGTATCGCGCCGAACTGGCTGAGAACATCGAGGTTCCGGTACACGGTGCCCAGGCTAATCCGCGGCAGCCGCCTCCGAACCCTTTCGTAAAGCTCATCGGCCGTCGGATGCGTTTTGACCTTCTTGAGCTCTTCGAGGATGATCTGCCGCTGGCGCGTCATCCGATAATTCTTCTTCGCAACTTGCTTTCTCATATTAGCAATCGTTATCAATAATGGCGGGTGCCCGGGAGGGTGTCAAGACTTTTTTTCAGTTTTTTCTGAAAGCGGGGGAAACCTTTGCCTGGGGGGGAGCGGCGCGGTGTCATTCGTCATTGTCCTGAGGAAAGGAGCGTGGAATGGGGCGCCTCTTTGGGTGGGGGGACAGGCGAGGGATTGCCTTGCGTATTGGAAAAGCGGTCGCACGGCGACCCGGTAGCGATGGCGTGTCGTAGGTCCGGAGTCCCCATTGGGCTTAACAGGCGGTCACGGGATGATGTGCGAGACGAAGGAAAGTAGGCGCCCTGGCATTTCTGCTCTCGACAACCCGGGGAACCGTGTTAGTATATTAGCGGATACTAAAGGAGTTCTCGTATGGCGAAAATTGAGAGAGCAGCGCGTCTGTTCAAAGTTCTTTCGGTCCCGGCGCGCCTGCGAATCGTTCAGCTTCTGAGCCACCGGGCCCTATGTGTTGGCGCGCTTGCAGCACGGCTCGGTGTGACGCAGGGCGCGGTCTCGCAGCACCTGCGAGTGTTGAGGGACGCGGGACTCGTTATACCTGAGAGGCGGGGTTACTACGTGCATTATCGTCTCAACAAGACCCGCCTTGCCAGATGGAGGAGAGGGGTGGACGACTTCCTTCGATTCGGGATGGGACGGGGCACTTGTCTAAGCACAGCAGCCGCAACAACCAGAGGAGAAGGACAATGCGCCAGGAGAAGAAAGGGTGTCGGAACCCAAACGAGCTGAGAAAGACGCCAAAAGACTGCTCACCGGAGCAGGTCAAGAAATGGCACGGCAGTGTGAAAGAGCATCCGTGTCTCAAGAAGCCCAGGCGGAGGTGATCGGACCCGCAGTGAAGGGCGGTATCAGCGTGGTTCGCGTCTCAGGACTCTGCAAAAGCTACGGCAACCTGCGCGCCCTGGAAAATGTCAGTTTTAGGGTCCGGAAGGGCGAAGTGTTGGGTTATCTTGGGCCAAACGGCGCGGGGAAGACCACGACGATCAACATTCTCTCTTGCCTGCTCCGACCCGATGCGGGAGAGGTCTATGTGTGTGAGCTGGACATCCGCCGGGAGCCTATTGCTGTGAAGGAGCGCATCGGGGTTGTTCCAGAGGAGTCTAACCTCTATCCCGAGCTCTCGTGCCGCAGGAATCTGGAATACCTTGGGGAGCTATATGGTTTGGCGCGCGCGGAGCGCGGGAGGAGAGCCGATTCTCTTCTTGAGTCGTTTGGTTTGACGGACAGAGCCGGGATGCCATTCCAGTCGCTATCCCGCGGGATGAAACGCCGCTTGACCGTTGCGGCGGCTCTTGTTCATTGCCCGGAGGTCATTTTGCTGGACGAGCCTACGGCGGGGCTGGACGTTCTCAGTGCACGCGCGCTGCGATCCCTGATACGCGACCTCAGCCGTAGCGGCACAACAGTCTTTCTGACGACACACAACCTCGCCGAGGCAGAGGCTCTGTCCGACCGCATTCTCATCCTCGTCAAGGGGCGGATCGCTGCGGAAGGGACAGCCGCAGAGGTCCGGCAGCGAGTGGAGAAAGGGAAGAACCTGACGGTGACTCTTTCGGGGGAAGTGCCGCAGCCGAGCGTGCTCGAGCTATGCCCCGCAATTCGGTCGGCCACCCTCGCGGAGGGCAAATGGAAACTTGAGGTTGCCGACACCCATGCAGCCGTAATGCAGCTCCTCGTGCTCGCCGAAAAACACGGCGTTCGGCTCCTCCAAATCGCGAGCGTTACCCCCAGCCTCGAGGACGCCTTTATGACGATACTCGGCGCAGATTCTTCGACAGCGGAGACGGTGTGATGACTCAGGTGGTCCGCGCCCTTTTTATCAGCCGGAAGGACATCGAGAGTTACTATGGCAAGCCCCCGCTGGTCACATGGGGGCTTCTTTTTCCGGCTGTCCTGATGCTCGCCGTGTATCTCAGGGACCCATCGAGGTATCTGGTTGTTGCGCCGGGGGCCATTGCCATGACGCTTCTTTTTGGCAACACGTCTATGGCCGCCATCGTCGTCACTTTCGAGAAGCGGTCCGGCACCTTGCAGCGTCTGCTCCTCGCTCCGGTGTCGCATCGAACCATTGTCCTCGGCAAGGCAACCAGCGCCGCCCTGTACGGGATTGCGACGTCGGTTGCTCTCACTCTGGGTTTTTCCGTGTTTCTTAGGCTGCGTCTTGGCAATCCGGTTCTCTTCACAGCCGGTTTGCTGCTCGGAGGAGCGGCGTTCTCTCTGCTTGGCATCGTCGCTGCGGTTTCCGTGAGGGAGGTATTCGAGGCAATGACCCTGCTCAATTTCATCCGGTTTCCAGGTCTTTTTCTGAGCGGCGTGTTTATGCCGCTTGAGAAACTTCCCTTCTGGCTCAAGCCGGTTGCCATAGCATCCCCTTTGACGCATGTTGTGGAATTGTTGCGGGTTGGCATTTCGGGGCGGTGCTATTTTCCTACCCCGCTTATACCCCTGATCGTCGCGGCAGCTTTTGTGGCTCTCGGTTGGCTACTTGCGGGTTGGGCCTTCGAGCGGCGCGCGAGGCGATGACGCTCGCTTGTCATTTCGCTCGGACTCACCTGGGAGCGACAGCGGCTATGGAATGCCGGCCGCGCGCCGTCCTGCTCAGGGAGTCTCCCGGACGACGCCGATCATGGTCGGGTCTCCGATTCCCAAGCCCATTTCAGCGGCGCGAGGGATGTGCTTGACCGCGGGCCGAATGGGGCCCTCGAGTCCCCTCTTGTTTCGCTCTGCTTTGAGTTCCTCCGCGGCGACGGCGTCCACGGCGACCGGGTCAATGCCGGCCATCAATCCCCCGTACGCCCAGACGAATTGGGGGCGATGCGACGGCCCTCCGTCGTACTGTCCGAGAATGGCGTCGGTGATGATCAACCGGGTTTTCTTCCGGATGGGGTCGAGGGCGTTGAGGTCGGCGACGTGAAGACAGTTATCGCCATGGAGGTCTCGGGGAGTTCGGACGCTGCCGAGATGATTTTTCATCGAGATGGTGACCCCCGCCATGCCGTGATGTCTGAACGTGGCGGCGTTGATGATAGCATCCACCTCGTCTGTCAGAATCCTCGAAAGCATGACGCGAACCGGCCCCGCCATCAGCTCGCGAAAATCCTTCGAGGCGCAGCAGCGAACGCCCGTGGAGGAGTCATTGAGCTTGTAGCCCGCCCTTGTCAGCTCGTGGTCTATGAAGTCGTAGATAATTATGCGATTCTCGTCGAGCCCGGCGGCTTTCAGGCCGTTGATTATGGCGGTGACAACCTCTGGGTTGGCCATGACAGGGGGGTGGCGGGTGTTCACTTTTATGGCGACTCTTTCTTTCGGCGAAAAGAGAGACTTCCATGCGAGAGTCTGGTCGTTCTTCCCCGTCAGCAGGCAGACGGCACGGTGAACCATCTTCCCGGCAACTTCCGCGCTGATCTTCCGTTGGCTAATGACAGCGGGGTCTCGAACAATCACCACACGGGTTTTCACGCCATCTCCCTCCTCAGCAGCCGAACCGAGTCCTGGACAAAGAAAGCCGCCCAAACCCAGAGCAACATTTCCCAGGAACGCCCGACGAGAAAGCGATGAGCGATGCGCCGTGCTCACAGTTTTCGGCAAGAGAAAATTACTGTTCGATCGTGCCATGCGTTTGCCCTCGACATTATGGTTTGCCGTGCAGGCAATGGTGTCGCCTTTCCACCCGTGTGTCAAGAAACATGTTCAAGCTGTTCTCGGCCGGGGTTCTTGTGATCCGCGCCGGGTTCGGGAACTGCAGGGGCCTTCCGCCATGCCGCAGAACAGCCGTTGGAGCGCGGCAGCAGTCCGACTACTCGTCCAATTCGTAAACGTGGGCGGCAAAGGGCGCGAAGAAGTCGGTCAACAATCCGTCCTTCACGGGGATGGAGCGAGCCTCAAATTGCGCTTTCACCGCTGATGACGCTCCTGCGGGAAGACGAAAGGACGGGCGATGGGGATTGCGGGATGCATTGACGGCGAGGAGGTATCGCTTGCCGTCGGCGACCTTGATAAGGGAGTGAATCGCGTCGTTCGGAGGCTGTGCTGACACGGCCATCTCTTCCGGGGAAAGGAGAATCGGGAAAAGCTCCTTCAGCTCAGCGCCGATGCGCTTCATGAAACTCCACCGCTCGACGAAATCGGGGAGATAGGACATGTTGTAGAAGCACCAGTAGATGATGCCTCTGGCACGGTGAACGAGAGCCAGATAGGTCATCGCTCGAGTTTCGTCATAGGTCGGAGCACGCCCGTTGAGCCACTCGTTTGGCATGGGAAGCCGTCGGCGACCGAGAGTGTCATTGGGGTCCTCGGGGTCGCGGTGCTGATACCAGGCGAACGTTTGAGGAACAGCCCAAACCGGCTTTTTCGCCTCGACTTCTTTCCAGGCAAGGTCCATTCGGTCGCTCAGCTCAGTAACGGGGTTCTTCGGAATCGGATAGACATCCACTCCGACAATGTCGCAGGCGTTGAAGAAGGTCCGGTAGGAGCCGGGGCGATAATGAACCATCAGTTGGGGATGATTCGGGTCGAGCTCTTTGATCCGGCGGTAGTAGCCCTCGATTTCCTCCTTCTTCTCGAAGGGGAGTTCGTCGTTGTTATACCAGGCGATGAGAGCCGGATGGTCCCGGAATGTTCTGACGACGCCTTCGAGGATCGCGTCATTGCCAACCCAGTCGCCGAGCTTCTCGTGGTACTTCGCGCTCGGATAGACGTCGTTAACGCAGAAAATGATTTTGATGCCGAGGCGATGGGCTTCGTCGAGATATTTTCGTGTGGTTTCCACGTCCTGGGCGGTCATCCCATAATCGAGGACGCAGTTGAAGGGGCTGTTCGCAATCTCCCGCAGATGGTCGAAATCGTGAGCACCATACAACCCGAGCGGGAAAAACGGCCTGCCCTCAACAACGAGCCGCCTGTGCTCATCTACATGGCAACGAAAGGAAGTGCCCGGCTGAGGATTATCCTCTGCGAAAGCCGGCAGCAGCGGGACCGAAGCTGCCCCCAGCAAACAAGAACCTGCGAAGCGAACGCACATCCGAATGGCCTGAACGAGTGTTAGCCCCAAGCACATCTCAGAACCTCCCAGAAGCGGGTTTTCAAAGGCACGACCCTCTGCATGCAGAAATCATTGTCCCATCCGTCCAATATTTTAGCATAGAATAACCCAAGGGGGGCTCGCACGGGGCGGAAGCTCTGTGGAGTCCCGAATGGGTCATCGGCTTCCCCTCCCGCCCGGACTGCGACCAGTGGCGCGGGATACGTGACCCTCGGTAAGCGCGTTTCGGGAGACCAGGACTGCACCGCAAAAGAGGGTAGCAGGAAGTCTTCTCCCCGGCTCATGACCCGGCCGGCGCGAAGCAGCCAGAAACAGCCCAAGCGCAGGAAGAGAGATTTCACACCACGGGGGAGTCAGAACCACACAGGGACGTTGGTGAGATAGGCGAAAGCTCGCGGAATCTCCCCCAGCGAGAACGAGCGCTGCCGAGAAGTGAACTTGTCAGCCAGGAGACAAATGATGCCAAACGTTAGTGGCGACAGAAGACGACGGCTGTTGTCGGTCATTGGGCCGGCGTTTGTTACGGCGGCGGTGGTGCTCGGTCCGGGGAGCGTGAGCACGGCATCCAAGATGGGAGCGGAGTACGGCTATTCGTTTCTGTGGCTGATGGCGCCGATCTGCCTTTTCATGTGCTGTTATACGGCGATGGGAGCGAGGTTCGGGGTGGTCTCGGGCGAATCGTTTCTCGGGGCGGTGAGGAGGAAATACGGGGGCTGGCTCTCAGCAATTCTCGGGATTTGCTCGTTCACCGTCGTGGCGGGGTTTCAGGCAGGGAACAACATGGGTGTGGGGACGGCGATGGAATCGCTGACGGGATGGCCCCTGTGGGTCTGGGCGATATTCTTCAACGCGGGTGCTCTGGCAATCCTGTTTTTGGCGCGGCGTACGTACAGACTGATTGAGAAACTGATGCTCGTTCTTGTGGTCATCATGATCGCCGGATTTCTCGGGACGGCGGTCAAAGCGGGGCCAAAACCGGGAGAGCTGCTCAAAGGGCTTATGCCTTCGGCGCCGAAAGGGAGCTTCCCCCTGATTGCGGCAATGGTCGGAACGACGTTCTCGGTCATCGCGGCTTTGTATCAGTCGTACCTCGTGCAGGAGAAAGGTTGGGGACTGGCGGAATACAAGACGGGAGTCCGCGACGCCATTGCGGCGATCATCGTGCTTGCATTCATCACGACAGTCATCATCATCACTTCTGCAACAGTTATCAAGCCGAAAGGGCTGAGCGTGCAGACGGCAGCAGATATGGCGAGGCAGCTCGAGCCGCTTTCCGGGCGGTTTGCGAAGTGGCTGTTCTGCTTGGGATTGTGGGCGGCGGCGTTCTCGTCGCTGGTCGTGAACGCAATGATCGGCGGCGGGCTGCTCGCGGACGGGCTTGGACTCGGTCGGGAGATGGGCGGGCTGCCGTCAAGGCTCCTCACGGCGATGGCAATCGTGATCGGGATGACCGTCTCGCTTCTGTTCAGGGGCACGCCAGTGAACGCGCTGATTTTCCTTCAAGGGATCACCGTTGTTCTCGTGCCGGGTTGCGCGCTCGTAATGCTCCTGGTTCTGAACGATAAGGAGATCATGGGCGAGCATGCAAACGGCTGGCTGGAGAACGTGGTCGCGGTCGCGGGCTTCGCCGCGCTGTGCGCCGTGGCTTTTGAGAGACTCGCGAATCTCGTGGGGTAGACGTAGTGACTGCCGTCTGGGTGGGAGCTGGCAAGGTGGGGAGGGATTGGGGGAATACGGACGCGAGTGGGTCGTGCTTGACGAAGCGCTGCGGAAGCTGCGGCGTGCTCAATGGGTCGGGAGCTTGCCTGCCGCGTCTGGGGCGCGGACACCACGCAGGAGCCCTGCGACGCTGAGGTCCTCATCAACATCCGGCCAATGAATTCCCTCCCCGTCGCCAAGCAACTGCCAGTTGTGTCGTTGCGCGGGTGTAGCGTGAAGTAACCTGGGGAACCAGGCCAACGGAACGCTGATTCGCCGACCATCCACGAGCACCACGGTCAGCTCGTCGTTGTCGAATTGAACGGATTGGGCCCTCGGGTCCAAATCAGGCATTGAAGAACTCATGCCACGCCTCCACAAACTGCCGACTGTTTGCTTCTACAATTCTCTCCGCCGTCCGAAGCTCTTGCGCGTTGAACCGTTTGGAGGATGCGAGCCGCACGGGGTCGAGCCAGAATTTCGCGAGTTTACGGCCCTCCTGCACGTGGATGTGAGGAGCTTTCGCTCCTTCGTCACTGTAGAAGAAAAACCGAAATGGCCCACTTCTCAAAACGGTTGGCATTGTTTCGTTCGGCTCCAAGCACTACTCTATGATAGCAGAAAAACGCAAAAAGCAGAAGATCAGCATCGTCGAGGGTGCGGCTCTATTATGGTGGCATCGCATTATCGCGCCCTTTCAGGGCTTGGCTACGGAGAAGGGAGTAGGCCCCAACGGGGCGAGATAGCTTAGCCCAGGGCGAAGCCCTGAGGATAGCGCCCCGCCCCACCTCTATCAGCCCTGAAGGGGCGTCATAGAGCCTCATGTTGGGCAGGACTGCACTCCCTATCTGGCACACGTGCCACGCCAGCGACACTCAAATGGAGCCACACCCCATCGAGGTTCCTGCCTTGACAAAAGCCGGGCTTCAGGGTATTTTCTTTGTGATACTCAAAGGGGAGATGTCTTATCCTCTTGCGAGAAGATGAGACCCGCCGGGTGAAGATTCGTGGAGGGCGAGGCTGCCTCGGTGTCTGCGGCCTGAAAGGTGGTGCACCGACATGCTCCTGGATCGTGTGCTGAGCGCGCGTCAGTCCGGGGGCAGGCAGCAGAGTCTCTCCGACAGATCCGCCGCTCACGCTCTGTGTTTAAGACCCGTCTCAAAACCACTGCTCGGTTGTTGTGCCGGGATGGAGTGGGAAGCGGCTTCCCTCCTCGGAGGAGAAAGTCAGGCGTGCTCTTGAAAACGGTGATGGAGTGTTTCCCGGTGAGGCGATTGCCGCTTGTTCTTGCCGCGGTTTTCGCGGCGTTTGTTGCCCTCGGGGATTGCATGGCTCAATCCATCGTGGTGACTTCTCCCAACGGGTCGGAGCGTCTGGTTGTCGGCACCACACACACGATCACCTGGACGGCTTCTTCGAGCATCACCCAGGTCAAAATCGAGTACTCCTCGAATGGCGGCAGCACATGGAGTGTTTTCAGGGCGAGCACTCCGAACGACGAGAACGAGACCTGGGTTGTCCCGAATATCCCCTCAGCGTTTTGCATCGTCAGAGTCTCTGACGCCCTCAACGTCTCGGTTTCGGACACAAGCGACGGGATGTTCCGTGTGGAACCGACGGGGTCGTGGCCGTTCATTACCACGAAGACGTCCGGGGAAGTGATCCTGTCCTACAGGGTGGGAGGTTCTGCCGCGGCCAACTCTGAAATCGGGTTTGGCTACGCTACCGCGACGACTCCTGCTAGCTACCGCCACATCCTGTATCAAGATGTCCCCAATAATCCCCCAGCGACCCCAGACCATAGCCTGGGCTTCTTGCCAGCAGGATCAGGACTCGATTTCTACGTGATAACGCTCGGAGTCTCCGCATACTCAGGCTATCGTCCCAACGAGTCCTTCAGTGATCTGGACAACAACAATGGACTGGGCGATACGGCGGTAACGGTCCTGCCCAATGAGGTCGAAGGTTATCTACTTCATTTGGACCGATGCACCGGCGGGAGCGACGACGATGACGATTTTCTGATTGAAGTGCGGGTTGTGCCGATGACCGAATCCCCGCCGGTCGCGATAGTCCAGACGCCTTCAGGAATCCAAAGCGGCCTCGTTACTATTATCTACACGCTGAAGGACACCCAAGGCGACCCCTGCACAATTGTCGTGCGGCTTTCGGAGGATGGCGGCTTGACGTGGCGACCTGCGACGCAGGGTCCGGGGGGAGACGGGGTGTCCAATCTGACCTCGTCGCGCACCGGCCAGAATCATATTTTCGTGTGGGACTCGTTGACGGACATCGGGCAAACAAACCAGAACGATATTCGGGTTCGCATCACGCCGTCGGACACGAAGGTCGGGACACCCGGCGAGACGAGCAACTTCACCGTGAACAATGTCCCCCCGCCGGTGTTGTCTTCCTCGCCGGAGTCGTTCGCGTTCGAGGGCATGGAGAAGATGCCCGACCCCGAGAGCCAGACGCTGGAGGTGTGGAATTCCGGGGGCGGAGACCTCGATTGGCGGGTCGAGGATAACGCAACCTGGTTGGTGCTCAGCCCGACCGCCGGACGCAACACGGGCGAGAAAGATTCTGTCACCGTCAGCGCATCCATCGCGGGGTTGTTCGCCGGAGACTACCAGGCAACAATCACGGTGTCGTGCATACAGCTTCCAAGCACAAAGATTTATGTGACGGTAACGCTGAAGATTTTTGAGCTGACGCCGATCCTCTCGGTCTCTCCGACAATCTTGAAATTCTCGTCGTGGGAGAACGGGCCAAATCCCCCTGCACAGAAGCTGGAGATTCAAAACACCGGGGGACACGATATGGCATGGCAGGTCGAGGGAGACCTGCCCTGGCTGAGCCTTGCCCCGCAATCGGGAAGCAGCGAGGGAGAGATTGACGCCGTTGATGTTTCCGTTGACGTAACGGGGCTGACCATCGGGTCGTATGCAGCGCGTATCCGGGTTACAGCGACCTCCAGTCCGACGCAATCCATTCCGGTTCTCCTCGAAATGACAGAGCCGCCACCGCTGCTGTCGGTCTCACCGGCTACTATCGTTTTCGCTGAGACGGAAGGAGGAGCCAATCCCCTACCCCAGGAAGCCGTAATCCAAAACGTCGGAACAGGGGAATTCTCGTGGGAGATTTCGGAGGACGCGCCGTGGCTTACGGCTTCTCCGACGACGGGGACGAACACCGGGGAGCCAGACATCGTTGTCCTTCATGCCGACATCGGGGGACTCTTGCCTGGCACGTACGTGGGCCGCATGACCGCAACTGCCGCAGAGGTCGTGAATTCCCCGCAGGAAGTTGAGATAACGCTTCTGGTTGCGCCAAAGCCGCCGACGCTATCTGCCTCGCCGGCGATTCTCAGCTTCTCTGCATTTGAGGGCGGAGAGAACCCGCCCCCGCAGGAGCTGGTCGTCAGGAATGTCGGGAGAGGCGATATGGACTGGCAGGCGTCCAGCGATATGCCGTGGTTAAGAGTCTCTCCCGCAGAAGGGACGAGCGCGGGCGAGGACGACACGATAGCGGTCTCCATTGATATTGCCGGCTTGACGTCCGGTTCATATGCCGCGCATGTCAGCATCGCGTCCGCGAGGGCGGTCAACTCGCCCGTTGTGATTCCTGTCCTTTTGGACCTTGCACCCCCGCCGCCGCGGTTAGCGGTTTCTCCGACGGAGTTGACCTTCGCTTGCATCGAAAACGAGGAGCCTCCACCGCCGCAGGGAATCGAAATCCAAAACGTCGGCTCGGGGGAAATCTCCTGGGATGTCTCGGGGGATGTCCCCTGGCTGCGATTGAATCCGAGCTCCGGAACAAATGCTGGCGAGAAGGATAACGTCGAGGTCGGAGTGGACACGGCGGGTTTGTCCACGGGGACTTACAGGGCGATGATCACCGTCAGTGCGACGACGAGCAATTCGCCGCAGGTTGTTTCTGTAACGCTGACGGTGGCGGAGCAGCCGCCTTCGGTTCTCGAAGTTACGCCCCTCAACCTTGAGTTCTTCGCGGTCGAGGAGGAAGGAAATCCTCCGGCGCAGGAGATTCGGATTCGCAACGCCGGAGGACGGGAGATGGAGTGGCACGCCGGGAGCGACGCGGCATGGCTGTCGCCTTCGCCGGAATCGGGAAGCGGGAAGGGTGAGATAGACGTTGTTCAGATCCTCGTGGACGCGATGAGTCTGTTGCCGGGGAGTCATTCGGCAGCGATAACAGTAACCGCCCCCGGGGCGAACGGTTCTCCTCAGAATGTGCAGGTGAAGCTAACAATCCAGGAGAAGCCGCCGGTGCTCAGCGTCTCGCCCATCACCATGAGTTTCGCGATGGACGAGGGTGCGCCCGACCCGCCGCCGCAAAACTTCAGCGTTCGCAACACGGGCGGTCGAAAAATGCAGTGGTCGGCTTCCGTCGAGGAGGAATGGGTTCGCGTGTTGCCGGAGTCGGGGGCGAACTCGGGGACCCCGGAATTTGTATCGGTTTCTATTATCGGCGACGGAATGGAGCCAGGCAACTATGTGGCGAATGTGGTCGTCGAGGCGCCCGACGCCCAGAACTCACCCCAGACGATTGAAATCAAGCTTCTGGTCAGAGAACTGAAACCGGAGCTTTACGTTTCCCCGGAACTCCTGGAATTCACGACGAACAGGGGCGGCAAGAGCCCACCGAGCCAGACGCTGACAATCAGCGCGAAGTCTCCCAGCGGCATAACATGGGCTGCCAGCGAGAACGCGAGCTGGCTATCGCTCAGCCCCTCGACCGGCACGAATCACGGCGAGGAGGACGCAGTTGCCGTTTCCGTTGAGAAATCGGGGCTGGACATTGGGACCTACGAGTCCGACATCATTGTGCGAGATACCAAGAAGCCGAGTGTTACCGCTTCTGTGCACGTGATTCTGCGGATTTTGCCTATCCGCGTCCCCGAAGATTACTCGAGCATCCAGAAAGCGATCGAGGCGGCGGAGTCCAGGGATGTCGTCGCGGTACGAGCGGGCACCTACCGCGAGAAAATCCGGATGAAAAATGACATCGAGGTCGTGGGGCAGGGCGCGGAGAACACGACAATAGACTGCAATGGGCAGGGCACGACGGTAGCTTTTGAGCAAGTTGACCGGGCGAAGATAGAGGGGTTCACGATAACGGGCGGGGTTGGGGAGCCGTTCGGGAAGGGCGCCAAAGTCGGCGGCGGAATCTACTTCTTCCGTTCGTCGCCCCGGATTGCGAAGTGCCGCGTGGTAAATAACTCGGCGGTGTGGGGAGGCGGAGTCTGCATTGACGCGGGTTCCTCTCCCGTCTTTGTTGATTGTGAGGTCTCGGACAATTCCGCGGTGATCGGCGGCGGATTCTTCTGCTACGAAGGGTCGTCCGGTACCGTCTCGACGACGAAGATATGCGGGAACGTCGCGGAGTGGTACGGCGGAGGGCTATTCCTGACAGACTCATGCTCGCTGCGCATCCGAGGCTGCCAGCTCAGCGGCAATCAGGCGGCATACGACGGAGGAGGCGTGCACGCGGCTGGCGACAGCTACATCAGTCTGGTGAGCTGCACTATTGCCAACAACGCGGCTCCGGAAGGCGCCGCGCTTTTTGCGGAGGAACTGTCGTCCGTCGAGGCGGCGAACGCAATTATCTGGGGGAACAGCTCGCCGGTGTTCCTTGCGGGGGACAATCTCCTGCGATATTCCGACGTGGAGGACAGCAGCTTCGCGGGGAAGAGCGGCAACATATCTTCAGACCCGCTCTTCGTTTCCGCGACCGAGGATGACTTTCATCTCCTGCCGTCATCGCCGTGCATAGACGGCGGATCGAGCACGGAGCCCGGTCTGCCCGCGACGGACCTCGACGGGGAGCCGAGAATCATGCCCGGGCGGCTCAGTCCGATGACCGACATCGGCGCCGATGAGGCAAACCCGGAGACGCCGATTGTCCTATTCGTAGAAGTCACTGCCGAGCGCAATGGCTGGGTATATGTGGACTATAAGCTGTACCACATGTTGAGCACACCTTGCTCGATAGTCGTCCAATACTCGACCGACGCAGGCAAAACCTGGCGGAAGGCGACGCGGTCGTCGGAGGGAGAAGGCAAGTTCAGTCTCTCATCTTCGCCTCTGGGAGAGGATCATAGCTTTGTCTGGGACTCCGTTGCCGACGAAGGGGGCCGGCTGCTCGAGAACGTGATCCTAAGGGTGACGCCCCTCGGCATGTCAAGCGGGTCGCCCCGAATCGGAAAGCCGCTTTCCTTTGACGCGAGGCAGGCCGACGCTGACAACGATAGGCTGCCGGACTCGTGGGAAAAAGTGATTGCGGACGCGAACCCCACCGACGGGATGCGCTCACCAGCGGACGTTTTTGGAGAGGCCGACTTCGACGGAGATGGAAAGTCAAACCGAAGCGAGTATTTCGCCGGGACAAATCCGACAGACGGTCAATCATTCCTCAGTGTGAGGTGCGCTCGGGGACTCGATACCGACGCGGTCATCTCATGGCACTCTGCCAAAGGGAAGACGTATCGGTTGTTGTACTGCGATGGAATGGGAAACGGTTGGCAGACGCTCGGTGAGTCAATGTGGGGAACCGGGGATTGGATGGAATACCGTGACCCAACCGCAAAGCTGGCTCTTCTGCGGTTCTACAAGGTCGAAGTGGAATGACGGCGGAGGGATGGAGGACGTTTCCGACGGAACCGCATTGCCGCCGTGATCCCGCCGGTGCATGATTCACAAAGCAACTTCGTTACTTCTCCTCCTCGCCCGGGTCATCTTTATTGTCCGTCTATTTTTCCGGTCAACCGAGCTCGACGGTCGGTTCACGAAAAGCCGGCGTCGTTTATCAAGCGGCTGGAGGATTGGCGGATTGAGTTGGCGGAGGTTTATCCGAGCCTGAACGCTTCGCCGAGAAAAGGCGATGCAGAAGGATCAAGAAACCAATGATGCCGTAGAAGAGGACTGTCGCCACCTGGAGCCATCCCATCAGGACAGCTCTGGCGATGCCCGCCGGAGTAGCAGCAAAACCCAACCCCCCGCGAAGCTCCGTGAGCGTCCATTCCCGGACGCCGGCGCCCCCCGGGGTCAGGGGTATTGTCAAGATGAGTGTGATCGCCGGAACGATGACCAAGTAGCTGCAAAAATAATGAAGCGGGTAATGAAGCAAAGGCAACCCCATGGCTAAGCCGAGGAAGAAATAATGCAGGGTGACGTTCAGTTGGAGGATCGCGGCCCAAAAGAGGTTCTTGTAAATGGGGGCAAGGTTCGTGCGGTAAACGCCGACTGCCGAATGGAGCGATAGGAAAATCTTTCGGAGTTTTCCAAAGAGGGGGTTGGGACGGTCCAGCTTGGCCGCGACGATGCTTGCCACACGAGGATGGAACAGGACGAAGACCGCCGCGAACAGCACGACAGAAATGACAGCGCAAATTGCGACGGCAGCCTGGACATTCCAGAAGGCAGAGGCAGAAAGGCGACTGGGTCCGATCAGCAGAAAAAGCGTTCCCACCGCGGCGAGAAACACCATCGCCACAACGCCGGTCGCACGCTCGAGAAACACAGCGGAGACCGCCTCCGCACCCCTCTTGCTTCGGATGCCCGTGTCATAGGCTCTGGAGATGTCCCCGCCAAGAGTCCCGAGAAGAATGTAATTGAAGAATGTGCCAATAGCGTACGACTTGATCAGCTCCCAGAGCGAGGGGCTCAGCCCTTGAGCCTTGAGCAGGATGCGCCAGCGATGAGCGCTGAAGAGGTAGCCCGTTATATGAAGAGCTCCGGCGGCGATGACCCACCACCAGACAATCCCCCGGAAGGTCTGCGCGAACAGCTGGTAGCGGAGTTTGCGGAGAAGGAGGTACAGAAGCAAAACCGCGATAGCGGACTTGAGGACGAAAACAGGAATCCTTCTCGCGCTGGCTTGTTTCCCAAGCACCATGGACCGACCCTCGAGAGAGAAATCTCCGATGCGGCTGGCGAACCCCCGCCGCGTTGACAACGACCGACACAATCTACATACTGTCCGAAACGAAGTCAAAAGTAAATTGGCTGCTCAGGACGAAGGGATGTCCGGTTTTCGGCACTCCCGACGCAGCGGCCACCGGCTCGCCGGGAGCAGTAACCGAACCGGATCCCGGGATAGGAGCCACGGACGTTTTCCGCGGAAACCAAGCCGCGAACAATATCCGTAGCCACGACTGCAATGATGAAGATAGCGCTTGGTTTTCTTGAAGTTGGGCAACGATTTGATGCGCTGGGATCCCAGCACGGACTCATGTCCATTTCAGCGGTGCTGAAGGCCAACGGATTTCGGGACGTCCGGTTGATTTACTTTGCGAAGGGCTTCGACCTTGGCGAATGGCGCCGAGAGATTGCCAAATATGACCCCGGTCTGATCGGGTTTTATCTGCCAAGCTGCGATGTGGGTCTGGTCAAAAGGCTCGTCCGGGAAACTCCCTGTCGCCGGGCATTCACGATTTGCGGGGGACCGCACCCGACGTGCTTTCCGGAGTCAATCGAGGAAATTTCCGGGCTGGACGCCTTCTGCGTGGGGGAGGGCGAGTACGCGACGCTGGACCTGGCGCAAGCCCTTCAAGAAGGGGGCGACCCAACGAAGATTCAGGGACTCTGGGTTCGACACAACGGGAGAATTATTCGGAATCAACCGCGCCCATTCATCGCCAATCTCGACGAGCTGCCTCACGAGGACCGTGACCTTTTTGATACCCAGCGCAGCATAGACGCCTATGGGCTATCGCAGATGCGGGTTCTGGCGTCGAGAGGATGTCCATACCGTTGCAGTTATTGCTGCAATCACAAGTTGGCCGGGGCGCAATCGGGAAGGTATGTCCGCTTCCGCTCGACGGACCATCTCCTCGGAGAGCTGAAAATTCTCAAGTCGAGATTCAAGTTCAAGGAGGTCTTTTTCGACGACGATGTTTTCATGCTCGATAAAAAGCGCCTCGCGGAGTTCGCAGAGCGGTATCTGCAGGAAATCGGGGTTTCTTTTGTTTTCTGCGCGCGGGTGGAGGCCTGCGACCGTGAGACGGTGGCGCTTCTGAAGAAGGCAGGGGCAAGGCGGATTGATATTGGCGTGGAGACAGGCAACGAGGAGCTGCGGCGGCAGGTTCTGAGGCGCCCGATGTCTAACCGCAGGATATTGGAGGCGGCGAGGGCGGCACGAGATGTCGGGCTTCAAATTAAGACCCTCAACATGGTGGGGCTGCCGGGCGAGACGCCGGAGATGCACATGGAGACCGTGCGACTCAACCGGATGATCCGCCCAACTATCATAGGCATATCCGTATTCACGCCTCTTCCGGGGACTGACCTGTACGACTCATGCTTGAAGGAGGGCTATCTGCCTCATCGAGAAAGCGTCCCCTCGGACGCGGCTTATCGCAAGTCCATTCTGAAAATGCCGCACTTCCCCGCGAAACAAATCGAGCGCAGCTACAAGCTTTTTGGGACCCGTGTATTCTGGAGAGAGAGCAAGCTGAAGGCACTGGGATATCCAATCCTCTACTCCGAGGTCGGAAAGCTCCTTCTTCGCAAATTCTCGCGGTGGAAGAAGTACGCGAGGGCGTTGCTGAAGGGCTTTTGAGGGAGAACGTCAGCGACCTTGCTGGCGCACGGCAAGAGCGATGATTGGTGACCCGAGCAGGCGAGTGACGCCGAGAATGCGGAAGAGCCGTTCCGAGGTTTGCGTGAACGAGAGGCAGCCGCAGGCGCGGTGAAAAGCCATGGGAATGAAAAACTCCGACTTCGCCGCCGAGACACTAAAGCCGTTCCTGAGAAAGGAATCGTAAGTCCCGTTCTTCGTGAAAGAAAGGAAGGGGCGAGCGTTGCGCTCGACCATCTTTTTCAGTGTGAACAGGACAGGGACGGCGAGATTTGCGCTGACCAGAGACGGATAGTCAATCAGGACGGCGTGGCGGGCGACACGGGTCAGCTCGCGGATGAGGCGACGCCAGCTCGGGACGTGCGAGATCAGGCGGAGGGAAACGACAACGTCAAAGTCGCGGTCAGGGAAAGGGAGATTTAGGAGATCGCCCGTAAAGAAGCCGACTTTCACAGAGCGGCTGGCAGCCAGGCGAGAAAGGCGTTCGTTGCAGGAAGGGGCGCTGCCGACCACGGTCACATCGTACCCAGCGGCAGCAAGGGGAATGGCAATCTGCGCGTGCCCTCCCCCGACATCGAGAACTCGTCCCCCTCGCCAGGGGCGAAGCAGTTCCAGACAGAGCTGCTCCTGGACGCGGAGGAAATAATCTCCCACCGGCCCGGAAAATCTCCTCGCGTACCTCTCGGAGGAGGTTTCAACATCGGGCGCCTCATTGTCGAAAGTAATCGCCATTTCTTTCACCAAGCGGTCGTCTTTGTACCCGCGCTTCTTGACTAAAGATAGCAGAACGCCACAACAGGCACAACGTGAACGAACGTGATGGCGGGGACGGGACGAGAACCTTTGACTTATCGTTCGCCGAAATTGTAAGGTATTGCGACTCGGCTGCTCAGGATGTTGCGAACGAACTCTGCCTTTCAACTCGCATAAGAGAAGCAAATGTGCGGGATAGCCGGATTGATTGCAAATAATGGATCGGACATGAATGTGCTCAAGCGGATGCTGAGCATACAGGCGCACCGCGGTCCGGATGATGAAGGGTCGTGGTCGGATGGAAGGATTGCCCTGGGCCAGAGGCGACTGAGTATCATTGATGTGGAGTCCGGGCGCCAGCCGATCAGCAACGAGGACGGCTCGATTGTGCTGGTGTGCAATGGCGAAATATATAATTCGCCGTGCCTGAGAGAGGAGTTGGTCCGCACGGGGCACGTCTTCAAGACGCGGACTGATGTGGAGGTCATTCTTCATCTATACGAGGAACTGGGGGCCGAATGCGTCCGGAAGCTGCGGGGGATGTTCGGCTTTGCTCTCTGGGACGGAAAGACGAAAACTCTCATGCTGGCGAGGGATCATCTCGGACAGAAACCTGTCTTCTTCCACAACGGGGCGAAAGGGTTCGCGTTCGCGTCGGAGGTAAAAGGGGTGCTGGAGAGCGGGCTGGTGGAACGCCGAATTGATATGGAAGCGCTCTGGCATTACATGTCGCTGCGGTTCATCCCCGACCAGATGACTCTCTTTGAAGAAGTGCAAAAGCTTCCCGCCGCGAGTTACCTCCTGTACCGGAACGGGAAGGTGAGCGTTGAGCGATATTGGTCGCCGGACTACCGCAACAAGCTCGCCGAGGATGAGGCCGGCATCGAGGAGCGACTCAACGAACTTCTCGTCGAGACGGTGAGGATGCATTTGCTGAGCGACGTGCGGGTGGGAGCGTTCTTGAGCGGGGGAATTGACTCCAGCACAATTGCCGCAATCATGGCGAAAGTTTCTGACTCGCGCATACCAACGTTTTCCATTGGTGTGAAGGAGAGCAGCTTCAATGAGCTTCCTTTTGCGAGAAAGGTCGCCGAGAGATATGGGACGGAACACCACGAATGGGTCGTGAATGCCGACATTGTGCATCTGATCCCGAAGATGGTCTGGCACATGGACGAGCCGTCCGACCCGTTTGGAGTGGGCGTATATCTCGTCTCAAAGTTGACGCGGGGGCACGTGAAGGTCGCTCTCGGCGGAGACGGCGGGGATGAGCTTTTCGCGGGTTATGACCGCTTTCTGGGGAATCGGCTCGCGGATTGGTATTCCATATTGCCCGAATGGTTCCGAAAGGCCGTGATGAGGCGGCTGGCAGAAGCGCTGCCCGACTCCTACGAGTACAAGAGCCTGGCGCAGAAGGTGCGCTGGATGAACGACATGTCGTTCATGTCAAAAGGAAGGCGGTACGCCGAGAGCATGAGCTTCTTGCGATTCACGAACGAGGCGAAGAATCGGCTGTTCACGCAGAAAGCCATATTCGAGGTCGGCGAGCCGGATTCGACGGAAAAGGTGCTGGGTTTCTTCGACGCGGAGTGCGTGTCGGAGCTTGTGGACCGGATGCTCTACACCGACGTGATGACGCGGCTGCCGGACCACCTTCTAGTAATTCTCGACCGGATGGCTATGGCTCACGGGCTGGAAGGGCGCTCCCCATACGTGGATTACAGGATGGTCGAGTTCGCCGCATCCATCCCGTCGGGACTGAAGCTGAAAGGGCGAAGATTGAAATACATACTCCGGCGAGTTGCTTCCCGATACCTACCGCGAGAGCTTATCGGGCGAAGGAAACAGGGATTTGGATTCCCATTGGCAGAGTGGATGAGGAACGAGCTTGCAGGCTTCGTGCGTGGGCTGATGAGAGAATCACGGTTCGTCCAACTCGGCATTTTCAATCGAGAAGAGATCGAGTCAATCCTGGACGAGCACATCGGCGGAAAGTGGGACCACAACTTTCGGATATGGGTTCTGATTAACCTGGAATTCTGGTATCGCCTCTTTTTTGAAGGGCAGACCTTCGACAGTTTGCGTGAGCTGACGGATAGACTTATGACGGCGAGAGCCGCTTGAGAGGAACGTATGGACGCGGACGAGACACTTCCCCTGGTAAGAATGCAAGGCACGCTGCAACGCATCACCGACGAAGAGAGGTCCGCGATCGAGCGCTATCAGGAGGTCACGCTCGGGAAGAAGGGGCTTTGGTTTTTTCTAAAGTTCGAGCTGGTGATGCTGCTGTGCAACGGGCTGAGCGGCGCGGCGGGGCTCTGGCTTCGGAAAAAGCTGTACAGGAAGCTGCTTGGCAAAGTGGGCAGTGGCGTGATGTTCGGGAAGGATATTTGTCTGCGGCATCCCCGGCGGATCGAGATCGGAGATTGTACCATCGTGGACGATGGATGCGTTTTGGACGCTCGTTCCGATGAGGAGACAAGCATTTCCATCGGGAGCAACACGTTCATCGCCCGGGACACGATTATCGCCTGCAAGGGCGGGAAGGTTAAGATAGGGAATCGCGTGGGGATAGGCGCTCGCACGACGGTCCATACCTATTCGGGAAACGAGGTGCTTGTGGGAAACAACGTTCTGATTGGCCCGTACTGCTACATTGTCGGCGCCGGATTGTACCGAATGGACCGAACGGACATCCCGATTCTGGAGCAGGGATTGGACCTGCGCGGTGGAGTGAGAGTCGGCGACAACGTGTGGCTGGGTGCAGGCTCGACGATTCTCGACGGAGTGACCATCGGAAATGACGCCGTTGTTGGGGCGGGAGCCGTCGTGACAAAGGATGTTCCGCCATTCGCGGTGGTCGCGGGTGTGCCAGCGAAGATGGTCAGGGACCGAAGGGAACCCGGTGAGGCTTGACGCATCTGATGAAGCGAGACGGGAAACCGGATACCGGGATGGAAGCGAAACTGAGGCAGAAGTTTTTTGGTTCGACAGACTATGACACGATTCCGGGCGGACGGAAAAAGTTGGAGTATCTGTTTTCGACTCTGATGAGAATGAACGTGCCCGAGCGCCCGGTCAAGGTGCTGGATGTCGGGTGCGGAAACGGCGCGATGGCCTTTGCGGTGGCTTCGCTTGGATGCGACGTGGTAGGCATTGACGTCAATGAAGCTTCGATCGGGCACGCGCGAGACGCAAATCCCTACCGCAATGCACGCTTTGAGGTCGTGTCGGATGACGATTTCGATCTTAACGAACGTTTTGATTTGACAATCTGTTCAGAAGTTCTGGAGCATTTGCACAGGCCGGAACGGTTGCTCGCGACGATGACGCGGCATTTGAAAAACGATGGGCTGCTGTTAATCACGGTACCGAACGGATACGGACCGAGGGAGGTCCTCGGCCGCAGCGAAAAAGTCTTGAGGGACAAGCTGGGACTTGGGAGATTGATTGACCGAGTACGTGCAGGCACGAAAATGCTTGACGCAGCGACCAAGTGCGCGGTCCACACATCGAACCCCGACCAGGACCACGTGCAGAAATTCACCACGGGTCAGCTCAGTGAACTCCTGAGAGACGCGGGATTGTCCGTCGTGGAGGTCGTGAACTCCATTTTCATTTTCGGCGTCATGCTCAGGACGAAGAGCAGGCTTGTGGACCGGTTTGATGGACGGCTCGCGGATTTCCTCCCTCGGTTCCTGGCGAGCGGTTGGTATCTGCTGTGCAGGAAGCAGGCTGGATGAAAGCCCTTCCCGACCGAGGTCCCCGTGGCGCAATCAGGACATTCTATGAGGATTTTAGCGAAAAGGGACGATGGTTGACAGACAGGCAAAACTTTTAGCCTTCATTCTGCCCGTAGTGCTGGGTATCGTGCTCGCAGTCTGGGTTAGCTGGCCGCTAAGCAAGTTCTTGTCTTCGGCAATCCCCTACACGTTTTCAGCGAAACCGGACGAGAGAGTTGCAGGGGTGGTGCCGGGAGACCACCTGCAATACCTCTATCATCTCCACCTTTTGCGTGGGGCGCTCGACGGAAAGATGCGCCCGTTCTCAAATCCGTACGAATTCGCGGGACCGTATCATCCGAAAGTGCCCTACGTCTATTTCCCCTTCGCATTTCCGTACGCGGTGTTTTCTTTCGTAAGTCCCGCGTTTGGCTACAACGTTCTCATCCTTCTTTCGTTTGTGGCAACAATGGCGGCGGGGTATGGTCTTGCGAGAGCATGGAACGCCAATCGCGGCGGAGCAATCTGTGCGGGGATAGTGCTGACGCTTTTCCCGCATCGGCTGAATTCCATGTTTGGCGGGCACGCCGCTGGTTCGTCGTTCTTTCTGTTTCCGATGGCGTGGTGGGGGCTGGAAAAGAACTGGCAGACGGGTCGGAAGAGATGGGGTGTTCTGGCCGGGCTGAGCCTGATGGTGATGAGCATCCAGGACGTGCACTATCTGTTTTTCTTCTGTTTGCTCCTGCCATTCTGGGCGATCTGGAAGCTGTTGGACGAGAAAGCGGTTGGACTTCCTGAGGCGACGAAGGGGGAGCGGCTCGGACTGGGGTGCGCAATTTCGTGGCAGGGCATCGTGTCCGGTGTGCTGCTTGCGGCGTCTTCCCATTTTCACCAGGTGCGCATGCAAGCGGGTTCTCTCGTCAGCCCGGCATTCCTGGGGTTGCTCATTTTCTTCCTGCTGGCGGTGCTCGGCGTCACGTTTTTAATGGCTGTGTTTCTGAGGTGGCTTGGGGTCAAGGACGGGCGATTCAAAACGGGATGGCTCTCGTGGCCCTGGGCTTCTTTTCTTGTCATGGTTGGCTACTTCGCCGCCGACTACGTGAACAAGCCGGGATTTGGCTCTAAGGTTATCCTCGCTTCCCTATTCCTCTTTGTGCTTTGCCATCTTGGGTTTCTGGCGACTGCGATTTTGGGGAAACGGCTGTCCCTGGGACGGATAAATGTTCCGTGGGGCCGCGTCCTGAAATTGTGGCCGGCGGCAGTGGGGCTTGCCGTCGCCTTGCTTTACCCGCTCCATTTGAAATTTCTGGTCCTTCCTCGGAGCGGCGTGGCCGGGGGAAGAACCCTTTTTGAGGTGACGCTGTTCTCAATTCCGTGTCACAAGCTATTCATCCGATCGCCGAAGGAAGGCACGTATCTGGGCTGGGCGTTCGTTGGGTTCATCTTGGTTGGGATGGTCGCGCTGGCCGCGTCAAGAGGAGCGCGGCCGCTGCCCGAAGAGCGTGGGCGTCTGCGGATAAGCCTCGTTCTAACAGGGCTGGGCGTGATCCTGGCGTGCGGAGCTTCGCTCGGGGCAGTCTTCCCTCTCTACAACGTGCTTTATCGGTTCGTTCCTTTCTTGGGCTACATTCGCTCAACCGCCAAGTACCTCATTCTGACCGCGACGGGCGGGGCAGCGGCTGTGGCGTTGATCGTGACGCTTTTGGCGAATGCCTCGCGGGGCCGCGTCGTCCGGGGCTGGCTGGCGCCGGTCGTGGCTCTCGTATTGATTCTCGACTGGGGGTCTATCTCGAAGGTAGGGGTGAGCGTGCTGCCGAAACGGAATCGGCTTTACGAGCACGTCAAGGCAGCGGGGAAAGGAACGCTATTGCTGGAGCTGCCGATATGGCCCGGGGATAGCTCGTTCTCGGCGCCTTACCAATACGGGACGATGTTGACCGGGATACCCATGATAAACGGCTATTCGCCGACGGTTTCAGTCGCCTACAAGGAGAACGTCGCCGACCCACTATATTCCTTGAACTTCGGCATTCTTGGGCAGAAAGAATTCGACCTGCTCAAGAACTTGAACGTCAAATTTATCAGTTTCCATGAAGAGCTGTTTCCGAGAAAAGTCTCCGCATTGCCCGCGACGCATTCGCTCAAAAGGCTGCTCCTAAACCCCAATTTGAAATTGGCAGCCGAGGAGAACGGCGCGCACCTGTTCGAGGTCGCAAGCGAGACCTATCGCGACGCGTCGGGAATGCCCTGCGACGAAAGCTCGTCCGTTTCATACTATGTGCCCTACGACCTCCTCAAGCACCAGGTCGGTGAAGAAAGGGACGACCCCGATGCAATAGCGGGGAAAGCGTGGGCTTCGGATGGGAAAAAGGGATTCCCGTTCTTTGGGCCGTTCTTGATGTTGCCGCCGGGCGAATACGTGGCCGCGTTCCGAGTGAGCCTGGAGGCTTCGCGGGAACTGCCCGAGGTTGGCTACCTCGACGTTTATACCGGAGAAGGCACGGAGCTTGCGACACGGCGGCCTTTGAGTCCTTCCGATTGGGCGGAGACGTACGGCTATCGGTTCCTGGAAATACCGTTTCAGGTTACCAATCCTCATCCACTCCAGACGCGCGGGTTCTTTACCGCAGGAAGAAACGCGACAGTTTCGCTGGACTTCGTCCTCGTCAAGAAAGAAGACACAGGTGAAAGCATTGTTCTGGAAGGAGAGGACTTCTTCTCTCAAGCGGGACGAGTCTCACGGGATGACAAAGCCAGTCAAGGAATTTGCCTCAGGTTTTCCGGCCCTCTCCGTAGAGGGAAGCCGATACTCGAGGAGACTTTCGTCTTTCTGAGGGCGGGGCGTTATGAGGCGCGCTGTGCAGCGCGCGGGGAAAGGGGAACGGTCGCGGCCCTGCGGATGCGGAGGATTGGCGCCTCGCCCTATTCAAGGAGCTTTGATGTTCAGGGAGGCGGAGAGGAGGGGGATTTTCAAGTGAGCGGGGGCTCCCTCAATTTGGCAACGGGCGGCGTGTACGCTATCTCGTTATGGCCCGTTGGGGACGGGCTTAAGGCAGTGGATTACATTTCCGTCATAATTCCCTCATCAACAACGCCGGAGCTACTTTCTCAATAGCCGACCGGCGGTCTTCCCAGCATATCCTGCCGAGGTTCTTTCCGGGTTCCGCGAAAGACGGGATGCCATCCCGCCCTCCGGCGGGCGCCACAACCACCCACCCTCTGTGCCCTGTGCGTCCTCTGCGGTGAGCTCCTCCCGAGACGGAAGCATTAAAGCGAGAAACAAAAAGGCAAAAATCGCGCGAAGAGATGCTGTGGCGAAAGCATATATGTTGGTGAAAGCACAAATGAAGTGCACGGAAGAACCTAAACGAGACGGATGGTTCAGAAAGGAGCCCCGATGGTCTATTACAATGGCAACCGCTGGAGTTGGAGGGAGAGAATGAACGTCAAACGCTGGATGAGAAGTTGGCAAGCGAGATTCGGCTCGCTTGGGATTGAGGTCATGGTCGCCGACGTGGCGCAATCTTCTGTTGTTGTGGATGTCGCCGGGAGAACGGTCATTTTAGCGCCGTCGCTGGAGGTCACGGCCGCCGATAGGACACTCCAAAAAGTTTACAAGTGGTGGCAGCATCGAACCGACAGAGTGGAGGGCGAACGGTGCTCCCTGGTAAGCTGCTGAGAGAGGCGAACTCTGGGCACGGCGTGCAAGTTGCCGGGGTGCGAGAACCCTGCGATGCGTCGTGCAAGAGCTTTGAGGTTTCTGGCTTCCCTGACAGCTTCGTGAGCCAGCTTGGCGACCATTTAACCCATCCGCCTACGCGTCTGGTCAGAGAGACACGGGGCCCTGTGTCTGGCGTGTTGCCATGGAAAGAGAATCCCGTGGGATCCCCCGCCCATTCCCCATACTCATCCCGCCTTCAGCGGGCTCGGCAAGTCCCCCGCAACCGTGTAACACGCTGACTCCTACCCTACCCCTGTTCTTCTCAAGTTCCACCGACGAAATCCTGCGTCGAGCGCAGCGCTGATGTGCCGCTTCCTCTCAGAGCCGGGTTTTGAGATTGCTCGTTCTCCGTGCCCTCGGTTTGTCGGTCGCGCGCCTGCTCGATGACCTGAAAGCCCGCGCCCCACGGCAGACCCAGGCGGCTGAAGACAAAAAAACTGCCGTCCAACAACCCTCTCTGCTATCATTACGCCGCATGGAGAGATTGAACCAGAAAAGGCGGAGGGACGGATATGGAACACTTGATTCTTTCGACATTTCTCGTCTTGGCAATTCTGTGCTGTGTCGCCACACCTGAGGCGCGGGGCGCTGACACGGAGAAGATTTACGCCGTGGAAAAACCGGCATTGACCGGCGGAAACGATTTCTACGTATCGAATCGCCCGCCGTTGACGCCCAGCCCGCTGATTAAGCTGCCGATAGGCAATATCACCCCGAAGGGCTGGCTGCGGCATCAACTGGAGTTGATGGCGGAGGGGATGACCGGGCATTTACCGGAGCTGAGCAAGTTCTGCCGAGAGGATAGCGGATGGTGGAATTTCACGTCGCGGGGGTGGGAGGAATTGCCTTATTGGCTCAAGGGTTTCGGCGACCTCGGCTACGTGCTCAAGGACGAGAGAATCATCA